>NZ_JAJEPT010000005.1:0-223780 GCF_020686995.1 Blautia fusiformis | reverse complement strand
TCCTTTTGTCCCTATTTGTTAAGGGCTTATTCTCCTGTATTTGTTGCTTGAATCTATGTGCCATAGACAGTTTAAGAACCCACTTTGTATATTCTGTATGTTCTTCTTCTGTCCATTCCGATTCAGGCTTTTTGAATTTTATGACATCTGGCTTAAAATTTTTCATAATATATCCGGCATAGTCTGCGACCGGAATTGTTTTAGGTATTTCGTTATTTATAATTATATTTCCTCCACATCTTCTTTTTCCCTGATATTTCCAAATGTTAGTTATTGGTCACAAGGGATTGTTTCCCACTTGAATGAAAATTTCACATCTTCTAAAGTAGGGTTTTTCTTTATTTTTACGAGATTTTTTAGGTATTCATTTAATTCTTTTTTGTTTTTTAGGTAGATTTTAGCTTTAAATTTTTTCATTTTGCCTCCATTAAAAAAGCGTATCACCGGTTTTGCCAGTAATACGCTTCGTTTTGTTGGTTGGTTTGCTACAGAATAATTGTTTTTACAAATTATAGAAAAATGCTAGTTACTTCTGTACAATTCTCACCAAGAAATTCTTCCGCATCAAGAATCTTGCCGTCTCTCCAAATCCTCTCAAGATCGTAGAAAAGTCTGTTTTCCTCATCAAAGATATGGATGATCATATCACCGTAATCCATGAGGACCCAGCTGGAGTTTCTGGTTCCCTCGATCTGTTTTGCTTCATATCCGGCACGGCCAAGCATTTCATCTGCATTGTCAACCATTGCCTGTACCTGATTCTGGTTGGAAGCACTTGCGATCACAAAATAATCTGCGATCACGGAAACCTCATGGATATCAATGATCTTGATATCCTTTGCTTTTTTATCATCCAGTGCCTTGCAGGCGATCCGGACCATCTCTTTTTCGATACTCATAGAATTTTAATCCTCCTGTCTGTTGGCTGCATCCTGCATTTTTCTGTCATGGAGTTCTTTATAATAAACATAAGCATCCCTGGTCGTACTGTCGATTTCCTTGGGATTTTCCTCCAGATATTCCAGTGTATCCTTTAAAATCTCATACATACACTCATCCAGATCTTCAAAAGCAATCTTTCGCACCTTCGCAAGATTCGGAGCTTTGTCACGCATTGGTTCAATATAGTCTGAAATATATACGATCTTCTCAAGAAGGCTCATTCCCGGTCTTCCTGTTGTATGATAAGTGATCGCTGTCAGGATCTCTTCGTCTTTAATATCATATTTACTGCTGGCCACATAAGCCCCCAGTTTGGCATGAAGAAGAAACGGATGATCCTTTTCAAAATCTGATACCGGAATATCATGCTGGCTGCACAGCTTCAGTTTCTTTTTATTAGGAATACACTTTGCACTGTCATGAAGAAGTCCTGCAGCCTGTGCATCCTCCAGATCATAATCATAAACCATGGCAAGCGCAGCACAAGTGTACATAACCCCCATTGTATGCTCAAATCTGGCCTCATCCAGATATTTGGAAAGTTTCTTTTTTATCTTGATAAAATCATATTTTCCCATCTGAATCATTTCCTTTATAGATATCGTTTTTCTCAATATAGGAAATCACAGGCTTGGGAACATAATAGCGGAGACTCTGCCCGCTTTCATGCCAGGAACGGAGCAGCTCACTGGAAACATCAATATTCATGGTATCCAGTCGAATAAAATTCCCGTTATACTTCTGTGACAGAAGTTGCATCTGCTGATCAAGTTCCTTCAATGGAGTATGATCTCTGGTTGCCACTACCAGTACTGCTTCCTGACAAATGCGTTCCGGTTCCATCCAGGTATCAAAATTAAAAAGCGAATCTGCACCGATGATAAAATAATACTCTGTGTCCGGATTCGCTTTATTCAGCTGTTCCAGAGTCCGGTAAGTATACGTATAGCCTTCCTCATGCATCTCGATCAGAGACAGCTCAAAGTGAGGATTATCCTCTATGGCAAGACGGACCATTTCCGCACGCTGTTCATCAGTCGCTCTGCCCTTACGGTTCCGTTTATGAGGTGGATTTCCGCAGGGCATGAACAAAACTTTATCAAGCTCAAGCTGTTCATAGGCTTTTTCTCCCAGGATCAAATGCCCCATATGAATGGGATCAAAAGTACCACCCATGATTCCTATTTTTTTTGTTGCTTTGCTCATTTATAACCTCCCGAGATTACGGAAGAATGATTTTTTTCTTGTCCTTTTTACCTTCTCTGTAGAGAACGATCTTTTTACCGATCACCTGTACTACCTGAGATCTTGTTCTCTCTGCAAGAACCTGTGCCATTTCACGTGGATCCTCCAGACAGTTCTGAAGAACGCTGATCTTGATCAGCTCTCTTGCTGCAAGAGCTTCCTCAACAGCAGCGGTATTTTCAGGAGTAAGACCACCCTTGCCAAGCTGAAGGATCAGATCCATTGTCATGGCAAGGCCTTTTAAATATGCTCTCTGCTTACTTGTCATTGTCATACCTCTTATTTATAATAATCAAAATCAAAGCCATACATACGAACCGTATCGCCTTCCTGGATACCGGCTTTTTCCAGTTCCTCCAGGATACCGCCCTCTTTCAGGAATTTCTGGAAGAAGGCAAATCCCTTCTCAGAATCCAGATTTGTATAGCCAAGCATTTTTTCAATCTTAGGACCTTCCACAAGGAATACTTCCGGATCTTCCTCGCTGCGCTCCACAGTAAACGGAAGATTTTCATTTACAAGAACATCTTCCGGGAAGAATTCCTGTTCAAACACTACCGGTTTCATCGGGCTCTTATCCAGAAGCTCTTTCACATGGAAAAGGAGTTCTCTGACACCCTGCCCGGTAACGGCTGAAATTGGATAAACCGGAATACCCTGTGGCTCAAATTCTGCTTTCAGTTGATCAATAGGGCTTTCTTCGCCATCATCAAAAATACAGTCAATCTTGTTGGCTGCGATCACCTGCGGTCTTGCTGCAATTTCCGGATTGTAGGCCTCCAGTTCTTTATTGATCTTGTGGATATCCTCCACTGGATCACGACCTTCTACGGAAGCGGCATCTACAATGTGGATGATAACTCGTGTACGCTCAATATGACGGAGGAATTCATGTCCAAGCCCCACACCTTCCGATGCACCTTCGATCAGTCCCGGGATATCAGCGATAACAAAGCCGCCGTTATCAGTATCTACAACGCCAAGATTAGGGCTCAACGTTGTAAAATGATAGTTAGCGATCTTCGGCTGTGCATTTGTCACACGGGAAAGGAAGGTAGATTTACCTACATTCGGAAAGCCTACCAGACCAACATCTGCGATCACTTTAAGCTCAAGGAGAACCTCAAGCTCCTGAGCCGGCTGTCCAGGCTGGGCATATTTCGGTACCTGCATGGTAGCTGTTGCATAGTGCTGATTGCCTTTTCCACCACGACCGCCTTTTAATACGACCTGTCTACGATTCTCACCGGACATATCCGCGATGACCTTGCCGGATTCCGCATCCATGATCACCGTACCTTCCGGAACCTTCAGGACCACATCCTTACCGTCTGCACCATGGCAGCGTTTTTTACCGCCTTCCTGGCCATCCTCAGCTTTATATTTTCTTCTGTGTCTGTAGTCTCCGAGAGTATTCTGGCCCTCGTCGATCTCAAAAATCACATCACCGCCACGGCCACCATCGCCGCCATCCGGCCCGCCATTAGGTACATACAGCTCACGTCGGAAGCTTACATGTCCGTCGCCGCCTTTACCGGAGCGGATAATGATCCTTGCTCTATCTGCAAACATATTACACCTCTATTCCAAAAAAAGGCTCCAAACCGGATCGATTTGAAGCCTTTTACCTATTTCATTACTCTGCGTCTACAGGAACGATAGAAACCTGTTTCTTATCGCGACCTTTTCTTGTGAATCTTACGACTCCGTCTGTAAGTGCAAATAAAGTATAGTCTTTACCGCAGCCTACGTTTTCACCTGGGTGAATCTTGGTTCCGCGCTGTCTGTAAAGAATGTTTCCGGCTTTTACAAACTGTCCGTCTGCTCTTTTCGCACCTAATCTCTTAGACTCGGAATCACGACCGTTCTTTGTAGAACCAACTCCCTTTTTATGTGCGAATAACTGAAGGTTCATCTTCATCATTGTTGTTACACCTCCTTGACTTTTACTGTCAAATATCGATTGTTATAACTACCAGCAATTTCCGTCAGACCGAGAAGTAAGGAATCCATAAGGAGCATCCCCCGTTCAGAAAGATCATTTCTGAAATGAATGGAAACAAATCCATCCTTTTCCTGCACATCAAATTTATCATCTGTGAATTTCTCAAGAGAATTCACCGTGGTAATGATCAGTGCAGATACCGCAGCACAGACAATATCCTGTCCGGCTTCTGCATAACCGGCATGTCCCTTCGAAATAAATTCTTCATAAGATCCGTTTTTCTTTCTGACTTTAATTGTAATCATGATGACACCAGATTAACCGTTAATCTTTTCGATCTTAACTTTGGTGTACTGCTGTCTATGTCCGTTTTTCTTGTGATATCCAGTTTTGCGTTTGTATTTGTAAACGATGACCTTGCGATTCTTACCGTTTTCAACTACAGAAGCGGTAACACTGGCATCTTTTACATCCTCGCCAACCTTTAATCCGTCATTGCTGACTGCGATCACGTTGTCAAATGTTACGGTTTCACCAGCTTCTACACCGAGCTTTTCAACTTTAATTACGTCACCCTCGGCAACCTTGTACTGTTTACCACCTGTTGCAATAATTGCGTACATCTGTGGCACCTCCTAATTATTTACTCGCCAAATTCGGTGGCTCCTGTTCTGAAACTGAAGCTCTTTAACCTCTTTGTGCGGCATACTCAATTATCATAACAGTGACATACTGTTATGTCAATAGTTTTTTTGATATTTTTATTATTTTTTTGTAAGCTCACGAATGTCCTCGATCACCGGACGTCTTACTTTCTTTCTGGTCATTTCCAGGATATGCAATGGTGTGATATCAATGGCCCTGCTCTTTATCGGATCCTTTCTGAGAAGCTTCTGTAAAACATGAAAGAGTTCATCTCTGTGATCCGGATTTTCCATGTTGATAAAATCGATCAGGATAATACCTGAAAGATTACGCAGCCGCAACTGCCGGCCGATCTCCGCTGCCGCTTCCAGATTGATCTTACGGAAGGTTTCTTCCATTTTCTTCTTTCCGATATATTTTCCACTGTTTACATCAATGGATACAAAGGCCTCCGTCTGCTGGATCACCAGAAATCCGCCGCTGTTCAACCATACTTTTTCTTTCTGGATCGCATCCAGTGCGGTTTCCACGCGATACAGCTTATAAAGCGGAAGAAGTTTGTCCTGATAAAAACGAAGCTTTTCTTTAAGCTCCGGGCTGATCTCTTCCAGATATCCTAGGATCATTTCTCTGATTTCCGGCACATCGGTAATGATCTCATCCAAGTCACGACCATAAGCATCCCTTACAGCAGCCACATAAAATGGTTCTGTCTCCAGTACAAGACTGAAACAGGTACGGTTCCGTCCCTGAACTACGGCTTTATGGTAGCGGCCCTTCAGCCACTCCAGTTCCTTCAGGATCTCTTCTTTGGAAGCGTCTGCGGCATTGGTCCGGACAATGATACCGAATTCCTTATCCGGACGCTCTGCTTCCTCTTTCAGCCATCCGCTGAGGCGATGGCGATCTTCCAGTGCCAGCTTGGAAGACAGACCAAACTTTTTATCTCCTGTAGTGAGAACAAGATATCTTCCCGTAAAATTCAGATTGGATGTCAGTGCCGGAAGTTTTCCCTTCATGGCATCCCTGCTCACCTGTACCAGGAGCTCATCTCCAGGCCGCAATGGTCCGTTTCCTTTTCTTCCTGCGGAAAAAACAGCTCTCTGTGCCTCTGCAAGAGAATAGTAGCATCTCTTTCCAGGCTCGATCTGCACAAAAGCCGCCTGGATATTGGATGCGATATTTTCGACCTGTCCGGTGTATATATTTCCAAGAATGGATTTTTCCTGATCGGATTCCAGTCGGATCTCAACGATCCGTTCCTCCTCCGAAAGAGCCGCTACTGTACAGGGCACACCATGGATCTCCATTCTTGTTATGATCAGTTTACTCAATTTCCTCACCTAATGATTCCAGAGTCACAAAACGTGGGCTTGCATTTTCTCCTTTATCGGCATACATTTCCAGACGTTTCACTGTGAAGGCAAATTCCGGAAGTTCTTCTCCAATCCAGTGGAAAAAGGTGTTTGTTACCATCTCCGGCTTCGTATAATTAGAGCTTGCAGATGCCAGCATATAAAAGAACCCATTCTCTCTTACTTCCATTTTATAGATATTCGGACGAAGATCGATCTCCTTTTCGCTACGCTTGGTCTGCTTGGTCACTTTGATCTCCGGCTGTGCCAGAAATTCTTTCACACGGCTTTTCCAGTCAATAGAAGGCTCTTTGCCCGGACGGAACTCCACAAGATAATCTGCTGCTGCCACCAGTGCCATCGCTTTACCCGCTTTTCCATCCTCTACCTTGCGGACGCTAACGATATGCATCCCCTCTGCCATCTGTTCCTCCAGACGGGCTGCGATCTCTGCAGTAGGCATATCTTCTGCCATTTCCAGGTCAAAATAATCTCCGAGACTCTCCATCCCCACTCCAAGTGGAACCGCAAAAGACATGATCATATGCGGGCTGTATCCACCGGAAAACGCTACCGGGAGCTCTGCACGACGAAGCGCTTTCTGGAAATAACGCATGGTATCCAGATGTCCCACAAACTTCATAGGACCCTCTTTGCTGAATTTAATTCTTACCTTCAAGGCAGACACCTCCTTTAAATTTCATAGCTCCACATGCAGAACATTTCTGACGGCAGTTTTCCGTCACAACACCCTCTTTTGCACGCTGCCATTCACGCTCCAGGAATCTGCGGCTGACACCGGTATCAATGAAATCCCATGGAAGGATCTCATCCAGGCTTCTTTCACGAAGTGTGTAGAATGTCATATCCACTCCGCATTCAGCCATAGCTTCCTTCCAGATATCATAATCAAAATTTTCTGTCCAAGCATCGTAAAGGGCACCTTTTTCATAAGCCTTCAGGATCACATCCGCGCATCGTCTGTCCCCGCGTGCGAGAAATCCTTCCAGAGCTGTTACATCCGGTTCATGCCAGTTATAACGGATACTTCTCTGATTCAGCTGGGCGCGGACTTCATTTTTAACCACCTTGGCTTTTTCCACAAAATCCTGCTCTGTATACATTGGTGCCCACTGAAATGGGGTAAACGGCTTCGGCACAAAGAAAGATGTGCTGACGTTGATCTGTACCTTGCCTTTACGCTGTTCTTTCGGAACCACCTCATAATAGGTCTCTGCGATCTTCTGTGCCAGATGAGCAATTCCCTTCATATCGTCTTCTGTTTCTGTGGGAAGACCGAGCATAAAGTAAAGCTTCACCTGATTCCAGCCACCCTTGAATGCTTCGCCCGCACCATGGAGGATCACTTCCTCTGTCAGACCTTTGTTGATAACGTCACGAAGTCGCTGAGAACCGGCCTCCGGAGCAAAAGTCAGGCTGCTTTTCTTTACATCCTGCACTTTACTCATAACATCCAGTGCAAACGCATCGATCCTGAGAGATGGTAAGGAAATATTAACAGCCTTTCCATGAAACTCTTCGATCAGGAAGTTCACCAGTTCTTTCAGCTGGGAATAGTCACTGGAGCTTAAGGAACTAAGGGAAATCTCTTCGTGTCCTGTATTTTTCAGCATGATACGCGCCGATTCCTTCAAAGTCTCCACATCACGTTCACGGGTCGGACGATAGATCATACCTGCCTGGCAGAAACGACAGCCTCGAATGCATCCTCTCTGGATCTCAAGAGTTACACGATCCTGTGTTGCCTTAATGTGAGGAACGACCGGTGCCTCCACAGCACGATATTCCTTTTCCATATCAATGATCAGCTGTTTCTGGACCTTCTCAGGAACACCATCCGCCGTCGGTGCAAAGGATGCGATCGTGCCGTCTTCTTTATAGGTAACTTCATAAAGAGATGGAACATAAATTCCAGGGATCTTAGCTGCTGCCAGAAGAAAATCCTTCCTGCTGCCACCAGCCTTTTTATTTGCCTTGTACGCATCAAAAAGTGCATCATAAACCGTTTCACCTTCTCCGATATAAAACATATCAAAAAAAGGTGCCAGCGGCTCCGGATTATACGCACAGGCACCGCCACCGATCACAATAGGAAAATCCTCACCACGGTCTGCACTTTTCAGCGGGATACCACTGAGATCCAGTACCTGGAGGATGTTGGTATAACACATCTCGTACCCGATCGTAATTCCAAGAAAATCAAAATCCCGGATAGGCTCCTGGGATTCCAGTGCAAACAACGGGATCTTCTCCTCCCTCATCACCTTATCCAGATCCGGCCATGGGGAAAAGAGCCGCTCACACCATACGTCCTCGCGCTGGTTGAACATGTTATAGAGGATCATCATGCCCAGGTTTGACATTCCGATCTCGTAGACATCCGGGAAGCACATTGCGAAACGGATATCTACTGCATTTTTATCTTTCATTACGGAGTTGACTTCACCGCCGATATAACGGGCAGCTTTGTCAACCTTCATTAAAATTTCATCACTAAGTGCTAATTTTCTCATTCTTTTCCTTTCAACAATTGTTACTTTCTGCCAAAACAGAGATTTTCCTGATGGTGGCATACCGTATCCTTTTTTCTGAATAAACTTGAAAAATAGTATGCATTTTCCAGGCCGTTTTGACTCAAAAAATGGCACATGGTCACTTATGTTTTTATTTTAGCATATGCCGTTAATTATCTTATTATAATACAGGTCATTTCATAAATTCAAGGGAAATCGTTTGCTTTTTCCAAAGTGCTAAAATTTGTCTTTTTTCATTTCGGAATATTCTAAGTAAAAAATTTTTTCATTTTGTCAAAAATTGATAAAAATGGAGGGATAATAGAATGCAAATCATACATATCAGTAATGTAAGAGTTAAAAGCAGAAATTAAATCCGCTTATAACTGACCAAAAAACGGCCTGTAATGGCTGATGACAGAAAAGAAAAAAGACATGAAAGAAACAACCGAAAAGAAAGAAGGCATCACTTTGGAAGATTACCTGGAATACTGGTACTACAACAATTACCTTCCCACTTCAACCAGCAGCAGTACAGATGCTTACTACCGCTAGATGATTTTTAGTGTTATTGAGCCGAATCTTCCAGCTATGGGGCTGCCCGTGGAAAAGACATATGCGATATTCCTGAATGCACTTTTGGAACGTGTGAGCATAAAAAGCGAAAATACGGCAGCTTCTTTACACCGTTTTCTCCGTATTCTCATAACAAATGGGCTTGGAAACAAAATTGGAAATCTGTGGCTTTTCCTGGATTTGAAAAATTATTCTGCAATTGAGAAAGAATTGATCCTTTATACGCCGGAACAGCTTTCCTGTTTCCTGTCAGCTGCAAAAAATGATACGGCTTCCCATTATCTTGAATTTGCCCTGGCACTTTACTGCGGACTGAAAGCCGGGGAAATCCTGAACCTTAAGTATGACAGTTTTGATCTGAGAGCAGGTACTGTTACCGTAACTGGGATGCATATCAGAAATTATAGTACCAATGAGCATTATGAATCAAAAGCAGGACAAGAAAAATACAGTAACAGAAAGCTCCGTGGTGAAAGTAACTACCGCACCCTACCTGTGCCAGATTTCCTTTTTGATGAAATTAAATGCAGAAAATCTCAGAATGAGCGCATCCATAAAAAATATCCAGGCCTGGCTGAAAAAGATGTTCTTTGTCTTGGACCATACGGAAAGACAAAGACACTTCCAGCATTAAACACCAGATTGAAAAAGATTACGCAGGCTGCAGGCCTGCCTGGTATCACAATGGGAGATCTTCGCTATATGTATCTTGCCAGTCTTATAAAAGAAGAAAAGCATATTAAAAGGATCATGGAGCTCTTTGGTTATACAAACCCCAGCCGGATGCTGACCCTGTGTCAGCAGATTGCGGAACCGCAGGGAGAACTTTCCACTATGAAATTTATATTACCAGTGATGTTTTAAATGGAATAAAAATTATTCAAAAAATATTCCCTGTAGACGGAATCTCCTGGGAGCAGGTAGACATCTGTTTCTTTCCAGCTACGGGGAACAGGTAGAAGACGGTTCGTAGAAACATATTCCCCGATTGCGTGAGAAATGTCATAAACGTCCGGCTCTTTTACAAACACGTAAACTTTCTTGGTGAAATCCGGGCTGTAATGTCCCAGACACTGAGAAATTGTTTTGATATGGACCTGATAATCAGACAGAATTGTCGCATAGGTATTACGGAATTTTCTCCATTCAAGTCTTGGAAATTCACATTGTTGCAGAATCCGATTATAAGCATCTGTATAAAATCTGCGATTATAGCAGCGTCCATCTTTCTGGCAGCAGATATATCCCAGATTCTGAAAGCCTGGATCTTCTGCTTTGCGTTTTTCATACCGCTGCCGTTCCAGCAGAATCTCGTCAAGGACAAAGTCTGCCAGTTCTACCTGCCGGTGGCTCCTCGCTGTTTTCAGCTGGATTTCCTGCGACAATGCTGGCCGCTCTATATGAGAGTTTTCCGGATACAGACTTCTTCCGAGCTGACGTGTCACGGTAAGTTTTTTATTAAGAAAATCAATATCTTCATATTTCAGTCCGATCGCCTCCGATACTCTGAGACCGGCAGTAACGGCAAGAAGCATAGGAAGATAGATCTGTGGTTCCTGTTTCCGGCAGAGATGTAAAAGATGCGCATCCTGTTCTACTGTATATACGTTTGCTTCTGTTTTCGTTTCTTTTTGAAAAAGACCGGATTTCTTTAATTCATAATTGAGACCGCTGTATATGTTTACTGGAAAATAACTCCGTTCCTGTGCATAGCGCAGAGACCCTGATATCATTCCGATGGCGGTACGCTGTACATTTCTTGAAGGAATCTTCCGTAATGCCCGGATCAGGTCTTTTCTCTGCAGACAATCAAGTTTTTGGTGTCCGATCACGGGAAGGATATGATTATTCAAGATGCTGCGATAAGAAGTATAGGTATTATAGGAAATTCGTTTTTCTCCGATCATATGATGATAAAACCAGTATTCGTAGAATTCCCTGACTGTATAAGAAAAAGGGATGAAAGTTCCCCTGGCAATGTGCATCAGTGCAAGATCCCTTTCCATACGGGCCGTCTGCTTGTCAGATGAGGTTCTCTGTACCGTCCTAACATCACCGGATTCAAAAACCAGTTGAAGACGGAAACAGTATTTTTTCCTGGATGCCAGGTAAACCACATCTCCCAGTGATCGTCCAGAAATAATATTTCCATAGAAAAAGGGTTCTTTTACGGCTGGAAACAATGGATATTTTTTCTTTTGCATAAATAGATTTCTCCTTCTCACCGCTCTGTTCCGGATTCAAAAACAGGATCCAAGGTGTTTCCGATGACTATGCCTATTTCGGGTTCCTCACATGGGAATATACTACAAAATGCCAAAGTCGTATTTAGTTTTGTATGACCGAGAATGGCAGAAATTGTCTCCAGGGAGAATCCCTGTTCCATAAGAAAACGGGCAAACATATAGCGGAGGTCACCCATACAGACTACAGGGAGGCCGGCTTCTATTGCGATCTGTTTTAAAGAAACCCCAAGTGTGTTGTCGGATTTTGTCTTTGCAGCCGGGCCAAGACAGATGCTGGATTTATATTTGGTTTCGGATGGATATTTTTCCAGGATAGAAAGGTTCTTTTTTCTGCGTATGGCAAGTTCCTGGAAAATAAAAGAAGGGATTTTTAAGGTACGGTTTTGTCTGGTTCCGGAAAGCTTTTTGAACTGATAGCCATCTTCTGTATTACGCTGTATGGTATATATACGCTGTATTTTTACTGTACATTCTTTTTTATGGAAATCTGAATATCTAAGCCCAAGAATTTCTCCTTTTTTCAAGCCACAGAAAAGTGCCAGCTGAATCTCCAGATAACTGCTGGAATGTGAAGCTACGTCCAGAAATCTGCGAAGCTGTTCGTTGGAATAAAACGTTACATTTCTCACAGGCTCCGGATAATGTCTGATCTCCTGAAAGTTAATATCCGGAATATAGGAATTATAGTAAGCGAAACGCAGAGCCGTATGAAGAAGCCGGTAAGCGTAATATCCTCCATTGGTACAGACTTTTTGACAGTCTCCCAGAACTTTATTAATATAACCGGTACTGATGCAGTCAAGGAGGATATCTTTGTGAAGATGCGGCAGTATGATCAGTTCTATCACCCATCGATTACGCAACTGGGCACTGGAACTGTTAAAAATCGGTGTATAGACATCTCTGAGCCAGTAATTCAGGTATTCCGAAAAAGTAAACGGCATGTTCCGGGATTTTTTTAACCTGGATATTTGATCCTGGTAAGCATCCATGGACTGCTGGTAACTCTCTAGGGCGTCTTCCTTTGATGAAAAACCGGCACTGCTGCCATATTCAATAGTGCAGATGAGGGAATTCACAGTTTTAGTGAGATGTCTCCAGGTGCCATTTTTTTCCTGAAATACGGGAGTTCTTGTGTGTTCTTGCATTTCTTGTTTTTTCCTTTGTGTGTTATTTCCTTATCGTAAAGATATTTTACATTTTACCATAAACAGATCATGTATCTTTTGCAATCCATATCTAACTCCTCAGTAGTCATTTCTTTCGTATGATTCTGTAATACGTTGCCAGTAGTTCTACCTCGATAAGAATAGATGAATGAATATTCCGGTCAGCAAGTCCATACTATCCAACTATTAGGAAAATGATTGGCAATTATGTAGAATACAAGAAATCTCACAAATGCAAAGCCGACTTACTCCCCACAAAGCGGCTCTGGGCTTGGAATTCACTCAATTCTTATCAATTGTAAACAAGCCAAGCAAACGATATACAAACAAGTGCTTTTGTGTTAATGTTCTCTAAATACAATAAAAGAGTAGAGAACTTATTGATATGCCCCATACCCTTATTCTATTATTTTTGCGTATAATTTTTAAACAACTTTAGAAATTATCATTACATTTGAAAATTTTATTTCATATCCTGCATCAGCAATTCCCATAAGTAACGCTGCCAGAAACGCCGGCGTAAATCCTATGCTTTCAATAAAATTCTGAACATTAAAAATCCTATAGTAGGATTTCCCATTTGGGGCTGTACATATCTCAACTTCATTCAGCAATTCTATTTTTTTTATAACAATCTCAAAATAACTTTTTGATTCAAATATTGGTCTGATTTCTGATTCCAAGAAACTTTTCATTTTTGTAATATCATCCAGGCATATCAAAGAATAATGCTCCATATATTTTTTGAAAAGAAACGGCGTATCAATAACAGAAAGCATATCTTGATACATTTTTCTAAAATATTGCAAAACAAAACTTTTATTTAAATATGGTTGGTTTGTTAAAAATTGTGGGGAATGCTTTTTTTTCATATCATTATATATTTTTTCTATCGCTATGCAATGTTCTTTGAAACTTTTCTCCGCACTTATCCCCTTAGTTCTTTCTATCAGAAAGTAATTTTCATTTCCAATAAACTGAATATGATTCAGTTCATTAAATTTGTTCTTTATTTGATTATAGTTACTAACGATTTGTTCCTTTCCAAAATCATCTCTAAGGCTTATATAAAATTGCTCGATTAAATCTTCCATATCTTTTGGGATAAATCCTTTAATTTTACGTGTTCCATTCCATTCAATACAATATTTTTCAAATATAATACTATACCCCATCCATTGACACAAATCATACATAAACTGGTTTGTACGGTCATCTGATTCATTATAATAATGGTACTCCATGTCATAGGAATAATGGTCACACCAAACTTGCAGATATTCTTTTGCAGATACACGTTTATCATTATACGAAACAAATTGATTCTCAGAAAACTTATCCCATTTATCAATACGCTTTTGGTTGAGATTTTTTGCAAATGCAACTTGCACTGCATGATACTCTGTCAGTTTCGCTGCTCGTAAATCTGCATATTTTACTATTCGATCCCAAATATGCGTGAATTCATGAAATAAAATAACTTTTAAATACTCCATAGGACATTTGGCCTTTAAATATTTTTCATTAATCCTTATTTCAAGTTCACTACTGAAAATTGGAGATACTGCCGCATCACATCCACGCATATTCATAAAAGTTATTTTTTTAATTTCCGGCAATTCGTAAAAGCTAATATATATCTTAAAATTTTCATATTCTTCATAGACCATCTTTCGCAATTCAGTTTCTCTCTTTTTTCGACGCTCTTTAATTTCGCCCTCTGATATCATTATAAAACTTCCTGTAATCATACTTTTTCCTGCCTTTTATTTTATTATCAAAAAATATATTTTCTTTAAGTCCTGCATCATCAACCACTAATGTTTTTATCATAGGTTACACTGTTGATTTCTAATCGTTGTACTTAATTAAGTAATTGTTATTCTTTCTTATCGTAAAAAGTTGCCAACAAACGCAAATCAAATCTGGCTGTAACTCCGGTACTATTATTAAACATATACTTTCTGCTGAAGAACTAACTATCAGATTTCCTGATAGTTACAAGGAACTCTCTTTATAATTGTTATAAAGGCTACTTGGAATAGATATCTTCTTTATTCTACTCTATAATATCATGTATTGCTTTATTCTGCGGCTTCGGTCAATACATTAGACTCATACATTTTTATACTGATCTCAAGGCATCCCGCAATAAAGTCTGTAAATTTTTGTTTGTAATGTTAAAGTTGTATTTCCATTCAACCAAAATGACCCCCTTATCTTGACATATTTTGCGTTTTTTCTCATCGAGAACTTTTCTATGCTCCAATGCTTTCTTTCCTCCAAAAAAATCTACATCCGTATAATGTTGTATTCCCTGATATTCTATTCCAACATTTAATTTGGGAATATAAATATCCAAACTTTGGGGAGAAAGCCATTCCGGTCTATATTGAAATATAGCATCTGAATAAGTTTTCTTTACTAATAAAAAAAGAGATTGTTCATGTTTCCATTTAGATATTATGATTCCATTTTCAATTAATTCTCCCTTTAAAATGCTCTTTGCTGTTTTCCAGTCATAATTCTTATCCCCTGCATTCTGTGCCTTAAGATACATAGCTTGTAAAAAAGGCATTAATGTATTTTTTAAATTCAAATACAATTCAAATTCTGATCTAAAAAAGCCCTTTTGCACTAATCCTTCTATATTCTTTCGAGTAGCATATATTATATATGGATTTGTGTCCTTTCTTGTAACATAACCCTGATAATGCATTAAACTATTAGGAACTCTCATAGTATATGCGTAAGAATCATTTCCACAGCATTCCAAATAATAGCATAAATGAACTCCCAGCAATTTATATCCACCGAAGTTCTCTCCCAATACTGCTGAATAAACTAAGTGATTCATTAATTCTATTGTTTCTTTTTTATCGCGACAAAAAATAGCCAAATGATTAATTGTATCATCATCCGGTAATAAATTTTCTATTACATAATCCTTTTTAGCTTCTTTTTTTATTAATGCTTGTATCATAAAATAATTAGGTGTATATGACTCTGGATAAATAAAAGCAACATCTGAATCATCAATATTATTAAACTGCTCTAAAAAGCTCTGTACATATTTATTAACAACATATTTATACGAATTCTCTTCTAATATTGTCTTTTTTGCATCATCCCACTCTTTCAGTGTTTGCCTCCACAAAAATTTTTCATATCCGGATTCAATAAAATCATCTTTAATTTTTTCTATTCCAACATTATATTTTGAAAAGGCTTCTTCTTTCAAAAATTCATTTAAATTCATTTTAATCTCCATTCCGCCGCCTTCGGCAGACGGCACAAATAGCAATGAAAGTGTTCCAACTCTCTACACTGAAGTAAAAACAGTAGCGTTATCATTCTTAGCTCTGTTAGGCGGAGTCTTTTTAGACTTCATTTCCGCTTTCTCATTCAGACTTCACAACTCAAGCAACTGAGGAAGAGAAAATTTATCGGTATCTCCAAGATTTACGATCTTTTTCATCAGCTCATTATATCCCAGAAGCGCATTCATTGGTGTTCGGATATCATGAACGTTTTCCATCAAATCGTGCCTTTGAGAATCTGTATAAAGCTTTCCTAATATGGAAGCCTGTTTGATAATTGCCTTTGGATTCAGAACTTCATATATATGCTTCAACAGCGTTGATCTTGACATTTGGAATTTGTATTTTATAAATAGGTAAGCCCAAAAGCAGACCTGCCCATCTTCCATATTTATTTCATTATACACAAATATCTATCTGTTTTTTACAATACAGACCAACCAGTATTTCAGATATTATAATTTAACCTATTGTGCTATTTCAAATAAAATGTTTAAAAACTTGTAAAAGCCGCAAAAAATCCCTGTTTTTTGATAAACAAATTTTTTAGAATATCAGTTCTTTGATTTTTCCAAGTTCGCAGGTTTCACCGAAAATACTGTTTAATGCAATGCAGAGGTTGTATGCTAATACTTTATTAACCAAACGGGTGCATAAGCCCTGAAAGCTTTTGGCAAGTACTCTTTCAGCATTTAACTGACCGCTTAACTGTGAAAAGACAGTTTCTACCCGTCTTCTCAATTTGAAGATCAGTTGACGCACCGATTTTGGCCAGTTTTCTTTACTGTTGGAACGCTTGAGTGCAAAAAGACAGATCGTTTGTTCCTGCATTTCCTGCATGAGTTTTTCGCCAACATATCCTTTATCTGCTAAAATTGTAATATTTGAACAATTATCCACCAGATCTCGTAATCCTTCACGGTCATCTGTGGATGCCGGCGTAATCTCAAATGCAGTAATGTAACCTTCTAACGTGACCAGGGCATGCACTTTATAGCCGAAGTAAGTTTCCTTTTTAGAAGGGCACTTTCCGTAATCAGCACCCTGGCTGCGAAATGTTTTGCAGTATCGTGCACGTCCGAATTTGCAAACTGCAAGCGGAAAACTATCAATAATGCAATAAGAACTGACCGGAACCGGAAAAACAGAGAGCATCTTTTGTCTTAATAATTCGGTTGTCTGCATCAGAGCACGTCTCATTTATATATGGATAAAACGAACTCTTTTTCCAGTGTTTCCCGTAAATATAGGAGGGAAGAAAAATCCCTCTTCTTTTTTTCCAAGGAGAAAACCGCCTCCGTGCAGGTTAAACATGACTGGAAGTTTTCCTTCATAATTTCGGGGACGGTAAATATCCATGAAATGACAGGGCTTTCCATCTCCCATATAGTCAATGTCACAAATGAGTTCCACATCTTCCGGAAACGGATATTCCGCTTCATGTTTTTTCAGAAAATTATCAAGAAGTTTTTCTTTTTTTGCGGTTTGCTGTGCAATCATTTTATTAAACATGATTTCCCCTCCAGCTATGAAACAATCTACTATTAATACAAATGAATTTTCTTCTCTACAAGTCTGTCACCTTCATACTGCAATTTTACAGAAAAAAAGCGTTTTTCTCCTGAAAGGAGCAGATCAAGAAATACCTGATCCCCCTCCCATGCCGGAAGATTCGGCACCATGGCTTTGTCAACCCAGCAAAGTTCTCCCTCATCACATTCAATCAGTTCTCCTGCATATTCATCGGCCGTGAACACACACATAAGTTCTGATTCGCATTCACTGTTTATAAATGTCACCAGGCCACGGAACTTATAGGAGGTAAGTGTCAGCCCTGTTTCCTCTTTCACCTCACGAACAAGGCATTCTTCCGGAGTTTCCTGACTTTCCACATGCCCGCCAACGCCGATCCATTTGCCCTCATTCATATCATCCTGTTTTTTTACTCTGTGAAGCATCAGGAATTTATCATCGTTTTCTATATAACATAATGTCGTTGTCGTCATTTGATCCCTTCTTTCAGTTCCATCATCCTGCCACTGCCAGTGTGATATAAACCAGGATTGAGACCACACAATACAGAGAATTTGTTGTGGATGCATAAGCACTGCTCTCTTTCTTTCTCAGAAAAGTCTGCATACTGAATGTAGCAGGCGAGGACATATATGTAATAACCGCCAGGTTCAGAAGCCTGGAACCTCCTACCAAATATTTTACTGCCATGAGAACTCCCGCAATCATCACTGCCTGCAAAAGGATTCTCAGCAATATGGTTTTGAGGCAGGGGCTGATAAGTTCCGGCGCAAGTTCCATACTGTACCCAACTACAATAAGAATAATCGGCGTAATGGCCGTTGTCAGAATATTCTCCACACTGAGATAACAATTGCCAAAAGGACTGTCCAGAAGCCGGGTGATCATTCGTGTCAGTCCTGCAATAATTCCAAGAACCGTTCCTATAAAAGCAGGGGTTCGCAATGCACTGTAAAACAGGCTTTTTGCATTGATCTTTTCCCCGTTTTCCGTCTGTCCCAGCATTCCCATATACACACTGAATCCAAAAAGAAGTCCCGCAATATCCAGCACTGCAATCTGTGAAAGATTTTCGCTGCCACAAAGACTTGTATACAACGGGTAAGCCATCATTCCACCTTCATAGATACAGACCAGAAACGGAAGATATTTCTTATATGGCTCGTCCATAAATCTTTTCATCCAGAATCCTGCCCCAAATGAAATCAAGAGCATCACAAACATGATCAGAACCAGAATTCCGATCTTTCCACTGTACTCTGCTGTTGCCAGTGCATGAAAAATTGCCACAGGAAGCATAATATTTGTTACCAGTGTTTTCATGTTATTGACACCACTCTGATCTAAAAGTTTCCATTTTCTGCACAGGATTCCAAGAATGATCATCGCCAGTACAGGCAAAACAATCTCCAAAACTTCCATCTCTCTGTCTTCCTCTCCATTGTCTTTAATCTTTTGTTTTTATCTGTTTCTGTGCATCTGCAAAATCTCCATCATCACTTCATATAACGCCATATTCTCTCTCACCACCAGAGCCAGGCTCTCTTTCGCCTGATTCAAAAGATGAAAAAGTTTTCGTACACTGGAATATTTTTCCGCGGAGCACCTGGATCTTAAATATCCTTTTTCGTCGTAATAATACTGTTCATCCAGCAATACAACGATCTTCTCCGCATCTCTCACTGCCTGGATACCAAGCTGTCCAGAACCCTCTGGCATCCGCTGCTGATATCCCTGTCCCGCAAAATCATTCAGAAAATTTTCCACCTCGCGGTCATTATTGGCATACACCACTGCAATATGCGGATACCATCTGGGGCTTCTTTTTTCCGGCAGGTGCATCATGTTCTGGATAAAAGAGGAAAGTTCCGCATTGGTACGGATCCGGTTTGTCAGATGGAATTTCTGGATCTCCGGCAGATTTCCCAGGCTTTCCACAATGCTACGATCCATCTCTTCCGGTGAGATCACATCCTCGGAATCACTGGAAAAGATCACCGGCCTGTGCTCACTCCATGTAAGCAGAACCGATAATTTTTCCAGGGACAGAAGATGTGCTTCATCTACCAGAATGCTGCTGTAACAGCCAAGATCCGTCGTTCCGTCCAGCTGAGTATCTGCCAGAAAATCTATCCGCCGCAGACGTTCATGAAGAATCTTCCATTCTTTTCCCGCCTCTCCACAGTGAATGATACAGACTCTCTGGCGCACGGACAACTTCATCGCAATATCATAAAGCAACAATGTTTTTCCGGTTCCTGGAAGTCCGCTGAACCAGAAATATCCTCCTCTTTCTCCACGTATTCTCTTCAGAATCTGCCGTTCAATATCTCTCTGCTGGGAAGTAAGGAAATACTCTTTTTTGAGAAAACGCTCCGGTTCTGTCAGTGGAGAGATCAGATAAAGCTCTGCCTGAAACAGATCCTCGATATCTTCCTCATAGTCCGGGCTTTCTTTCCCCAATGCAATACATAGCTGTTTCCAGTCCCCCTCCACAATGTGATCGTGATTGGTCAGTCTCACCAGACGATCTTCACTGCTGATATAGGTATAAGACAGGATCGATTTCCCAAAAACAGACAGATAATACCGGTTCTGAATCAGCTGTCTTCGAATGGCCTCATCCGATACACTGCCGCTTTTCAGTTCAATATTTACGATCTGATCATCCTTGATCTGAAGGAGATCAAACTCCTTTCCAAGCTTCGGGATCTGGAACGAATAAAAAAGCCGGAGCTTATATACCTCTTCCATATGCAGTTCCAGTTGCTTCACCAGTGCTTTCATACTTTCCAGTTCCCACTCTTTGATCCTGAGAAAAAAATCTCTGCTGGAAAGCTGGCGTTCCAGCTTCTGGACACATTCCATATTCTGATTTCTTGTAAGTGCATAGATCGATATTGCCTTCATATTTTAACCCTTACCTGCTGTTTATTTCTTTATCCGCAGTGTCCTGAGATGATCCTTCTGCTCCTGTGTGATCCGGTAGCTTTCAATGGATTTCTGGATCGTCTTGTTATGAGTCCAGATATCCATTCTCTGCTCTTCCAGGAATGGAAGGATCTTCTCATACTGTTTTGCCAGTGCTGTAGCAAAATACCAGGCTCGCATCATATTTACATAATATTCTTCCGAGCGGATCGCTGCCACTTTCTCCGGATATTCCGGTTTAAATCCTTCGTCCAGATAATGGCGCATCAGCATACTGATCCCGAACCGGATAGTATAGGGCTGATCCGATTCCATCCAGCGATAAACCTCCCGGATAAATATATCACGGTGTTTTTTCATCATATGGAGCGTCAGCAGATCACAGGTCGCCCAGTTATCAATATACGGAAGAAAACGCTCCAGTTCTTTCAGACATTTATCATAATCTCTGATCTGCTCGATCAGCAGGCCATGGAGATTATTTTCCTCATAATACTGATGAGGAAGAACCTTCAGGAACATTTCGGATCTTTCTGTTTTTCCAAATTCTTTTGCAAATTTCCGGAGTATCGGTGTCCGGATACCGATGATCTTTTCTTTCTCCACAGTCGGAACCAGCCTTGCATGAAAATCCCGATATCCTGTATCCTGCATTTCAAACAGTCTTTTCCGGACATCCCGGATCATCTCTTCCTGATTCATTTATCATCCCCGCCTTTTATACCAAAGATCGCGATCAGAGAACTCACCAGCAGAAGCATGGGGTAAAACAGTTTCGGCATGATCTGAAAAGCAGAAAGCTCAAATCCCAGTTCCTTTGCCGCAGAAATGGCAACCAGCATCTGGGCTCCATATGGGATCACCCCCTGGAAAATACAGGAAAATGTATCCAGGATAGAAGCTGTCTTTCTGGAAGTGATCTTATATTCCAGCGCCATTTCCTTTGCAATGGGGTTGGCCATAACAATGGCCACCGTATTATTGGCTGTTGCGATATCCATAGTTCCAACCAGAAGTCCCATACCAAGAAGTCCGCCTTTTTTCCCTTTAAAAACTCTCTGTATTCCAGAAAGCAGTGCTTCAAAGCCTCCATGCTCCCGGATCAGCGCACACATGGCTGCTACAAGGATAGCCACCATACAGGTCTCGAACATTCCAGAAACACCGGATCCGATATTGGTCAGAAGCTCCACTGGCGTGATATGTCCTCCAAGAAGCATAATAAATGCTCCGGAGACAATTCCGATCAGAAGTACCACAAATACATTGATGCCGATAATCCCGCCAATCAGCACCAGAATATATGGAAAGATCTGTATAAGATGATAATCCTGTACCACTCTTCCCTGGATCTCTGTCTGAAAAGACAGGATAAGGATCAGGATCAGTGTAACAACAGCTGCCGGAAATGCGATCCAGAAATTTTCCCGGAATTTATCTTTCATCTGACAGCCCTGACCGTTGCAGGCTGCGATCGTGGTATCAGAAATAAAAGAAAGGTTGTCACCAAACATGGCTCCTCCCATCACCGATGCCACACAAAATGCCATATCAAAACCGGAAGCTTTGGAAACCGCTACCGCAATAGGGGTAAGAAGCGTGATCGTCCCAACGGAAGTTCCCATAGCCACAGATACGAAGCAGGCAACTACAAACAATACCGCAACAGAAAAACGTGCCGGTATCAGAGAAAGCATACAGTAGGCCACACTTTCTGCACTGCTGCGCCCCACAACACCCACAAAAGAGCCTGCGGTCAGAAAAATCAGAAGCATGGTGATGATATTTTTATCTCCTACTCCTTTTGCCATAAGCTCCAGCTTTCTGTCAAAGCTGATCGTTCTGTTCTGAACACATGCCACCAGGATCGCAGACAGAAAAGCCACAACGATCGGTACATTATAAAATCCCATAGGGATCTTCATCACATACTCAAACAAAATCCCCAGTCCCAGATACAGGACCAGAAAAACACCGATAGGCAGCAGTGCGATCACATTTCCTTTTTTCTTCATTTCCTCCATAAAACAATTCCCTTCATCACTTATTATATTCCCGGTTTTTTTCTCCGGGTGATCTGTTTTCTATCATATCATATTTCCCCATTCCTGTCCTGTTGCTGACGGAAACTTCTTCATATTTCCGTCACGATCCTGTTATCTCTGATATTTTTTACCTTATTTAACAAGATTTTCACCAATTAAATCGTTCCTTCCGTTGAAATCCAAAGCTTTTTTCAGTATAATTGGCTGTAGACAATTGTGAAAAAGATATCCGAAGGATTTATGTTGATATCTCTGATCACAGTCATTAAAGGAGGAATATGATTATGGCAACATGGAAAAATCTGGACACTCTTGCTTCTTACAGCAAACTTAACAGTCTGAAAGATCACGTGAACATTGCAGAAGCAATGTCCGGCGAGCAGGGTGCAGAACGTGTAAAGAAGTACAGCGTACCGATGGCAGCAGGTCTGGCTTACAATTACGCAGCTAAGGAAGTGGACGAGACCGTTCTTGACGCACTTTCCAAACTGGCTGATGAGGCAGAACTGATCGAAAAATTCCAGGAATTATATAACGGCGCAGTGATCAACACAGGCGAGAAACGTATGGTCCTTCATCATCTTGCACGTACACAGCTTGGCGAGCCTGTTGTTGTTGACGGTGTGGACAAGCGAGAATTCTATGTAGCTCAGCAGAAGAAAGCTGCAGATTTTGCAAACAAAGTACATGCAGGCGAGATCACAAATGAAGCCGGTGAGAAATTCACTACGGTTGTACAGATCGGTATCGGCGGAAGTGACCTGGGACCGCGTGCATTATATATCGCACTTGAGAACTGGGCAAAGGCAAACAACACCTTCAAGATGGAAGCAAAATTCATCAGCAACGTTGACCCGGATGATGCAGCTGCTGTTCTTGCATCTGTAGATCTTGCTCACTCTCTTTTCATCGTTGTATCCAAATCCGGTACAACACTTGAAACTCTGACAAATGAGGCATTCGTAAAAGACGCCCTTACAAAAGCGGGCCTGAACCCGTCCAGACATATGCTTGCTGTAACCAGTGAGACCTCTCCTCTTGCAAAGAGTGATGAGTACCTTACCGCTATTTTCATGGACGACTATATCGGCGGACGTTACTCTTCCGTTTCCGGCGTAGGCGGAGCGATCCTTTCCCTTGCATTCGGACCGGAAGTATTCGCAGACATCCTTGACGGAGCTGCCGAGGAGGATAAGCTTGCAACAAATAAGAACATTCTTGAGAACCCGGATATGCTGGATGCCCTGATCGGCGTTTATGAGAGAAATGTACAGGGTTATCCTTCTACTGCAGTTTTACCATACTCACAGGCATTAAGCCGCTTCCCTGCTCATCTTCAGCAGTGTGATATGGAGTCTAACGGTAAATCTGTAAACCGCTTTGGTGAGCCGGTGGATTATGTGACCGGACCGGTGATCTTTGGTGAGCCAGGAACCAACGGACAGCACTCCTTCTACCAGCTTCTGCATCAGGGAACCAATATTGTTCCGCTTCAGTTCATCGGCTTTAAGAAGAGCCAGCTTGGTGTTGATGTTGATATCGAGAACAGCACAAGCCAGCAGAAGCTCTGTGCAAACGTTGCAGCACAGATCGTTGCTTTTGCATGTGGAAAAGAAGATGAGAACCTGAACAAAAACTTCAAGGGCGGACGTCCTTCCAGTATCATTGTTGGTGAGGAACTTACACCGAAGTCTCTGGGTGCGCTTCTTGCACACTTTGAGAACAAGATCATGTTCCAGGGCTTTGTATGGAACCTGAACAGCTTTGACCAGGAGGGTGTACAGCTTGGTAAGGTTCTTGCAAAACGTGTTCTCGCTCATGATACAGACGGAGCACTGAAAGTTTACAGTGATCTTCTTGATATCTGATAAACAGATAGGTACCGTCCCGGAAAATGTTTTTTCGGGACGGTTTTTCTGTATATGTGACCTTAACCGGGAAAGGAAAGCTTAAATATGCAGCAGATAAAAATGATCGGTCTTGATCTGGACGGAACTCTTCTGAATACAAAAAAAGAACTCACAGAAAATACCAGGCGCGTTCTCAGGGAAGCTATTGATGCAGGTATCCTTGTTCTGATGGCTACCGGCCGGCCATATACCGGCATTCCCGCGGAACTGAGAAATTTTCCGGGAATTCACTATGCTCTCACCTCCAACGGAGCCAGAGTCCTTGATACAGACCATAATAAACTTCTTATCGAGCAGCTTCTTCCCATGGAAAGTGCAAAAAAAGCTCTCCGTATCTTTGAAAAATATGATACTTTAAGTGAGATCTATTTTGACGGCCAGGGATATGCAGACGCTGCCAAGCTTGATAATGTAGGAAAATACCATCACGACCCTAATATGTGGAATTATGTCCGTACTACCCGTATCGCGGTTCCGGACATCCAGGATGTCATTACAAAAGAAAACAGAAGCATGGATAAAGTCCAGGCGCTTTTTGCAGACATGGAGGAACGTGCCTCCGCCTGGAAGGAATTAAGTGAACTTAAGGAGCTGGAGCTTGTAGGCTCCTTAAGCTACAATATTGAGATCAACGCCGCCGGTGTCAACAAAGGAACCGCTCTTGTTGCTCTTGGCAAAATGCTGGGAATCCCAAGGGAATCCATTATGGCATGCGGAGACGGTGACAACGATGTCCATCTTCTCCGGGAAGTCGGTTTTGGCGTAGCCATGGCCAATGCACAGCCCCAGGTAAAAGAAGCAGCCGATTATATTACTGCTTCCAATGACGAAGACGGTGTAGCACGCGCCATTGAAAAGTTTGCGCTGCACCGATGAGATATTCTATTATGTATGCCAAAAAGGAACCGACAGTTTTTACGCTGTCGGTTCCTTTTTTAGAATGGGATTGAATAGCGGTACATTCACATTCGATCAATATTCATAGTTTCCTGCCGGCTGTTTGATCCTGGTAAGAAGATCATGCCAGGACTGATCCCAGATATACCATTTTCCGGTTTTGGAGTGCTTATATGTACAGATCCATCTGGAACTGTCGCTACCTGCAAAATCAGTAAATGATCTGTAGATCGCAGGAGTGGTCTGGGTCGGTTCAAAATACGGGATATCTTCACTGATGGAATTTCCCTTACCCGGAAGTGTGTCCTGTCTTAACGTAATGGAAATCGGTTTAGACGGAGTATAATTGTTGGCTGGAGTTGCTCCGTTCAGGTAAGAATTGCCAAGATATTTATATCCGTTATCCGCTTTCATACGATCCCTCAAAAAGTTTTTGTAATACTGAGTCATCTCTTTATTATTGAGATAAGAAATCATCTCCTCGCAGTCCGTCGGATTGGTCGGTGTCCAGGTACGATATGCAAGAATCAGCAGAGCCATGGTCTTATAGCGTCCGTCTGCCGTTGTGATATCATACTGTTTCAGCTCCTCTGCATTGGTCGGGATCGTGGTAAAGGTGTAAGTATAGGTATTTATCGTTACATTAATAACTTCCTTCTGTCCTTTATCATTGGTGATCTCTTTTTTTGCAGATTTAGTTCCTTTTGTAAGAACCGGCTCCACCTGTTTCTTTACTGTCTGTGTCACGTGGACAGTACAGCTGCCTCGCCAGGTACTCTTATCCCGGACCTGGATCTTTGTTGTTCCCACATTCACTGCCGTTACCTTACCTTTACTGTCTACAGTTGCAACAGATGTATCATCACTGGTCCATACAAGAATCTCTTTATAATTCTTTACCTGAAGCTGTCTCACATCACCTTTATTCATATTTAAGGTGGTGTCACTTAAAGATGGTTTCGGCACCGGTGTAGGTGTCGGCTTCGGTTTCTGCGCTGCTTTTACTGTAACCTTACAGTTGAATTTCTTCGTATTTGCCTTCGCTGTGATCACTGCTGTTCCTTTTTTCACTGCGGTGATCTTTCCTTTGGAATCCACACGTGCGATCTTCGGATTGGAAGAAGAATATTTCACCTTCACAGTTGTTCCTGTCAATTTAATGGCACTGGATTTCTTTTCTGTTAATGTCAGCGATGTCCTGCTGAGCTTCGGTGTTTCTACCTTTACAACACATTTATACGTTTTTTTGCTTACCTTTGCATAGATCGTTGCGGAACCTTTATTTTTGGCAACCACCTGACCTTTGCTGTTTACGGTCGCAACACTCTTTTTGGAAGATCTCCAGGCAACCTTCTGCCTGGTTCCGGTAACCTTAAGTGTTGTCTTCTCACCTTTTAAAAGAGTTACTTTTGTTCTGTTCAGTTTTGGTGCGGCGCTGACCGTCACACTTCCAAATGCCATCGTAAAAATAAGGCTGATCAGCAGCACAAAACACAATAGATTTTTTCTCTTTTTCATTCTGATTTCCCCCTTTCCGGTAAAACGTATATTTACGTCATATATTGCTTTAATCACATTTTAGAGGAAATCCCTTATAAAAACACTAGCACTTATGATAGTATCCTTGTAAATATGATCGTTTATATTCTTTCATCGCCCATACCGGGGCTTATTGTCAGGAAACAAAAATAAAACAGGACTGATTTTTGATACAGATACTTGAAATCGAAAGTTTCATCTGTTTAAAAATCAGTCCTGTTATATAAAAAATATCATGGTTGATCCGTAATAGCAGGCAGATCAAGACATTCGCTATCTGCTCATAATGATACAGTCACGTAACATCGCCAGTGCATGCGCTGTAGTCTGCTCGCGGATCCGCATGCGATTTCCTGTAAAGTGGAACTCTTTGGCAATAGCCTTGCCCTTATAGCAGCAGCCCATAAATACAGTACCAACCGGAGTTTCCTTTGTTCCGCCTCCCGGTCCTGCCAGACCCGTCACGGAAATACTGATGTCTGCTCCGGATGCTTTGCAGGCGCCCTTTGCCATTTCTCTGGCACATTTGGCGGAAACTGCCCCCTGCTCCTTCAGAGTACGCTTCTTCACTCCCAGACATTTATGCTTGGCCTTGTTACTGTAAGTCACAAAGCCATAGCCAAACACCTCAGACGCACCGGATACATTGACAATGCGCTGGGCGATCATACCGCCGGTAAGCGATTCCGCCAGGGAAAGCTTCAGATCTTTCTCTTTCAGAAGATCGATCACTGCTTCCTCCAGTGTCTTGCTCTCATCTGTAGCGAAAACATTCTCTCCAAAACGCTTCTTTAGCTCCTTGACAACCGGTTTGATCAGCTTTCTGCAGGCCTTTTCATTCTCTGCGCTTGCTGTCACACGAAGATGCACTTCACCGGTTTTTGCATAAGGTGCAATGGTAGGATTGGTCTGGCTTTCGATCAGATCCTGGATTTCCTCTGCTACCTGACTCTCACCGATCCCGCTGATCTTTACCATCTGGGACACAATGATCTCCGGCTGGTTTTTCTGCAGATATGGGACAACGTACTCCTCGAACATGGGCTTCAGCTCATTGGGAGGTCCAGGAAGAAGGATCGCGGTTTTTCCTTTTTTCTCAAGGATCAGTCCCGGAGCAGTTCCGTTATGATTGTCAAGAACAATGGCTCCCTCAGGAACCATGGCCTGTTTATAGTTGTTCTTCGTGATACGTCTCTGAGGATTGTTTTTCTCATATTCCTTCAGATATTTATCGATCAGTTTCCTTGAGTGGGAATCTTCCTTAAGAGACATTCCCATCAGATCCGCAGTTACTTCCTTGGTGATATCATCCTCTGTTGGTCCAAGACCTCCGGTGAGGATCACAACATCGGAACGATCCAGTGCAGTACGGATCACGTCACGCATACGGCCTTCATTATCACCTACTACATCCTGATAGTAAACACTTAACCCAAGCAGGGCGCATTTTTCAGAAAGATAGGCGCTGTTGGTATTTACGATATTTCCTAGAAGGATCTCGGTTCCTACGGATATCAGTTCTGTGATCATGAAAAGAAACTCCTTTCGTATACTCTGATCCCTACTCCTGCATGGAAAGGACCTTTCTGTTCTGCATGATATAAGTCAGCAGGGAAATAATGGTCAGTGCAACGGACAGCCAGATAAATATCTGTGTCAGCACTGCAAAAACACCTCCGAAATCCAGCATCAGAAGTATGATCATGATCATCTGGGAAACGGTTTTGAATTTTCCCCAGTAGTTTGCGGCAATGACAATTCCGTTCTCCGCTGCGATCAGACGGAAACCGCTAATGATAAATTCCCGTCCGATGATAATGATCACAACCCATGCCGGAAGCTTGTCAACCTCGATCATGCAGATCATGGCAGAGCATACCAGAAGCTTGTCTGCCAGCGGATCCATAAATTTTCCAAAATTGGTTATCAGATTATATTTTCTGGCAAGATGACCGTCAAACCAGTCTGTCACACTTGCTGCGACAAAAATCGCAAGACAGATCCAGCGGTTTGCTTCTCCTCCCCAGCCTGTCAGTAAGAAAACTACAAGAAATGGTACAAGTATCATTCTTGCAACTGTAAGTTTATTCGGTGTATTCATCGCTCAGCACTCCTATCAAATCATACTCAAGCGCACCTGTCACACGTACCTTTGCAAAATCACCTGTCATAAGCAGTTCGCCTGTCTGAACGAAAATGTATCCGTCAACCTTCGGTGCATCCCCGTAGGTACGTCCGATATAGGCACTTTCATCTGCAACTTTTCCTTCGATCATAACAAGAAGTTCCTGTCCGATACGGTCCTGGCCTCTGTCATAAGAAATCTCCTGCTGAAGCTCCATCAGCTCGTCTCTGCGTTCTTCCTTCACTTCTTCCGGAACCTGGTCTGCCATCTCTGCTGCCGGGGTATTCTCCTCCGGAGAGTAAGTGAAGACACCGAGACGGTCAAATTCCATCTCATCTACGAACTCCTTCAGTTCTTCATGGTCTTCCTCCGTCTCACCCGGAAATCCGGTGATCAGAGTTGTACGCAGTACGATATCCGGAATCTCCTTACGGAGCTTTCCGACAATATCGATCAGTTCCTGTTTGGAAGTACGGCGGCCCATTCTTTTAAGAATTCGGTCCGATGCGTGCTGGATCGGAATATCCAGATAATGACAGATCTTCTTCTCATCACGAATAGTTTCGATCAGTTCATCGTAAATCTCCTCCGGATAACAGTAAAGGATGCGGATCCAACGGATACCTCTGATCTCACAGAGCTTCTTTAAAAGAATGTGAAGAGATTTTTTGCCGTAAAGATCCTTTCCGTAAACGGTGGTCTCCTGTGCTACCAGGATCAGCTCTTTCACTCCCTGTTCAGCCATATCCTCTGCCTGGGCGATGAGGCGCTCCATAGGAACGCTTCGAAATTTACCTCTGAGCTTCGGGATGATGCAGTAGGTACAGTGCTTGTCGCAGCCTTCCGCGATCTTCAGGTAGCCGAAATGTCCACCTGTTGTAAGGACACGTTTGCTTCCTGTATCCGGCAGATAATCAATATCACGGAATTCTTCGAAATGATTTCCGGCTACTGCTTCCTCCAGAGCCTTTACGATGTCGCCGTAGGATGTGGTTCCAAGAACAGCATCGACCTCCGGAACCTCCTCAATGATCTCTTTCTGGTATCGCTGTGCCATACAGCCGGTAACGATCAGTGCATGGCAGCTTCCTGTTTTTTTGTACTCTGCCATTTCAAGAATGGTTTCCACACTCTCTTCCTTGGCATCCTTGATAAAACAGCAGGTATTGATCACGATTGCATCTGCCTGTGTTTCATCGTCTGTGATCTCATGACCTCCGGCTGTAAGAAGTCCCAGCATTTCCTCAGAATCCGCCAGGTTCTTGTCACAGCCAAGAGAGATGAATAATATTTTCATAAAACTACTCCGCTTCTGTCTGAGCTGCTTCTGCAGTCTCAGTGCCTTCTGCGGTCTCGCCCTCTGCTGCCTCAAGAGCCTCCTTCTCAGCTTCAAGAGCCTCCAGCTCTTCCTCTTCCTCCTGTCCGGGAAGGATCTTTACTTTGCCCTTGTAAAGCTCATCAATGGCAACGGAAAGCGGTTTCTTTCCTGCTGCACCCGGTACAAGCGGCTCTGCTCCTGCGATCAGCTGGCGGGCACGTTTGCTTGCTGCAAGTACAAGAGAATAACGGCTGTTCAGCACGAGAGCCTCATCGTCGTCCTCGTTGTTTGTGTTGATAGCCTCAATTAATTCTGAATAAGATGGATGTATCATATCTTTTCTCCCTTCTGTAACGGCAGGGCCGTATTTAACTTGTTAATTGGTATTTATAAAAAAGCTTCCGCTTCTTTCTGGATCCTGGATACAAAATCATGATTCCTGGATGTACGCATGCGCTCACACCGGATGGTCTCATGAAGTGTATCAACACATTCCTCCAGATCATCATTGATCAGGAGATAATCATATTTATCCATTCCTCTGGATTCTTCAACCGCTCTTCTGAGACGCCCGTTGATCACATCCAGAGTCTCTGTTCCGCGACCTACCAGACGGTTCTTAAGCTCCTCCATAGACGGCGGACATACAAATACCAGCAGTGTATCCGGAAACTTCTCACGGATCTTCATGGCACCCTGGATCTCGATCTCAAGGATCACATCTTTCCCTGCGGAAAGCTGCTCCTCTACATATTTGCGGGGTGTGCCATAATAATTCTCCACATACTGTGCATACTCGATCAGTCCGTCTTCCCGGATCAGCTGTTCAAATTCTTCTTTTGTGCGGAAGAAATAAGCCTCTCCGTCCTTCTCGCCTGGTCTTGGATTTCTGGTAGTAACAGAAACAGATAATGCATAATTGTCATATTTTTCCATCAGCCGTTTCATGGCAGTACCTTTTCCGGAACCGGAAAAGCCCGAAACAACAACTAAAATTCCCTTACTCATTTCCTTCCTCCTTCGTTTCCTCTCCATACGCTTCCGAAAATCTCCTGGCAATGGTTTCCGGCTGCAGAGCGGAAAGGACAAGATAATCATCGGAAGTAACGATCACTGCTTTTGTTTTTCTTCCCTGTGTGGCATCGATCAGAGTTCGTGTCCCCTTGACACTCTGTATCATGCGCTTTACAGGAGCGGCATCCGGACTTACCACAGCCACGATCTTGCGTGAATTGACAACATTTCCAAAGCCTACATTAATAAGTTTCGCCATTTACGCTCTCCCTTTCTGTCTGTGTACAGCCTGTTTCCTGTCCGGTTACTCGATATTCTGGATCTGCTCACGGATCTTCTCGATCTCTGTCTTCAGATCGATGGCCGCGTTGGATACAATAAGATCATTAGATTTAGACAGGATAGTGTTCGCCTCACGGTTCATCTCCTGTGCCATGAAATCCATCTTACGCCCCACGCCCTCGTTCTCATCCAAGATCTTTCTCATTCCGTGGATGTGGCTTCGAAGACGTACCGTCTCCTCATCATTGCAGATCTTATCTGAAAAAAGTATCACCTCTGCGGCGATCCTGGAATCATCGATCTGGTTATCTTCAAGTAGCTCGTGCATCTTGGCTTCCAGTTTCTCCCGATAAGCCTTCACTACTTCCGGAGAACGTTTTTCCACTACATCGACCTTTGCTTCCAGTCCGTCCAGCTTCCCAAGAAGATCCTGTTTCAGATTAGCACCCTCACGCTGGCGGGTCTCCACAAATTTCCGGCAGGCCTCATGAAGCGGACCCTCCAGAAAATTCCAGAGCTCTTCCTCATCCGGAGCCTGCTCTTCCATCGTAAACACATCCGGATATCTGGAAAGTGTGGAAACACGGATATCATTCTCGATCCCCAGTTCCTCACTCATCTGGTTCAGATAACCCAGATATTCCTTTGCCAGCTCTGCATTGTATTTCAGAGCCATTCCGCCCATTGTATAGTCTTCATAGGTGATGAACACATCGACTTTGCCGCGGCGGATATAAGTCTTCATCACATTTCGGATCTCTCCCTCAAAATAGCTAAGTCTTTTCGGCATTTTGATGTTCAGATCCAGATATCTGTGATTGACGGATTTCAGTTCAACAGAAACCTTACGCTCTCTGGAAACTGCTTCTGCCCTGCCAAAGCCGGTCATACTTTTTATCATGTTATCCTCCAATACTGCCTCTTAAGTTTATCAGCTGCTGATAAATACAGTAACTGATTGCATACGGATTTATTATAGTTCATTCCAAAACCCTAGTCAAACTCTTTTTTTACTGTTATAATGATTGATGTTGAAATGGAGGTAAAATCATGGCATTTGACGGAATTACAGTTTCTGCTCTCGTGGCAGAGATCGATGATAATTTAAAAGGCGGACGTATCAACAAGATCGCCCAGCCGGAAAACGATGAACTTTTGATCACAGGAAAGGGCGCAAATGGACAGAAACGTCTTCTCTTAAGTGCAAGCGCATCCCTTCCTCTGATCTATTTTACAGATAAGAACCGTATCAGTCCTTTAACTGCACCGAACTTCTGCATGCTTCTCAGAAAGCACATCGGAAGCGCCCGTATCCTTGATGTGAAACAGCCTGGAATGGAGCGTGTGGTGGAATTTGAGCTGGAGCATCTTAATGAGCTGGGGGATCCCTGCAGAAAGCGTCTGATCATGGAACTGATGGGCAAGCACAGCAACATCATCTTCTGTGACGAAAAGGGAATGATCCTGGACAGCATCAAACATGTCTCTTCTCATATGAGCTCTGTCCGTGAGGTTCTTCCCGGAAGAGAATATTTCATTCCCAATACCAGGGATAAAGAAAATCCGCTGACTGTTTCCGAGGAGGAGTTCACACAGCACATCTGTAAAAAGCCTGTGAATATTTCCAAGGCGCTTTACACTTCACTCACAGGTATGAGCCCGGTAATGGCTGAGGAGATCTGCTACCGTGCATCCATTGACGGGAGCGATGCATCGCAGTCCCTGGATGAGGCAGCCTGCACCCATCTTTATCATACCTTTCTCCGCCTTATGGAACAGATCCGGAACAGAGAGTTCACCCCAAATATTGTCTACCGCGGAGAGGAACCTGTGGAATACGGTGTCTTTCCTTATCAGCAGTTTGGCAGTGAATACCGCAGCGAAATCTTTGACAGTGTCTCTGTTATGCTGGAGACCTATTATGCTACCAAAAGTCTGCTGACACGTATCCACCAGAAATCCTCCGATCTTCGCCGTGTAGTACAAACCGCTCTGGAACGTAACCGAAAAAAATACAACATCCAGAAAAAGCAGCTGAATGATACTGCAAAAAAAGATAAATTCAAGGTCTACGGTGAACTGATCAACACTTACGGATACGGGCTTGAGGAAGGCTGCAGATCCTTTAAGGCACTGAACTATTACACCAACGAGGAGATCACTATCCCTCTTGACCCGACACTGACTCCGGCACAGAATTCCAAGAAATATTTTGATAAATACGGAAAGCTGAAGCGTACAGAGGAAGCCGTCACAGAACAGATCACAGATACGGAAAGTGAGATCTCTCATCTGGAATCTATCTCCAATGCTCTGGATATCGCCAGATCTGAAAGTGACCTTTCCCAGATCAAGGAAGAGCTCACTGAGTACGGCTATATCAAACGTCACTACACAAACAAAAAAGGCCAGAAAGCCCAGCCGAAATCCAAACCGCTCCACTACATATCCAGTGACGGTTTTGATATCTATGTGGGAAAAAACAATTTCCAGAATGATGAGCTGACTTTCAAGTTCGCAACCGGAAATGACTGGTGGTTCCATGCAAAGAAAATGGCTGGTTCCCATGTGATCGTCCGCACCAAAGACGGTGAACTTCCGGACCGTACCTTCGAAGAAGCAGGCCGCCTGGCAGCCTGGTACTCCAAAGGACACTCTGCTCCCAAGGTAGAGATCGATTATATCCAGAAAAAGCATGTGAAAAAACCTGCCGGTGCGAAACCCGGTTTCGTTGTTTATTACACCAATTATTCTCTCATGGCTTCTCCGGATATTTTGGATCTGAAAGAGGTTACGGAGTAATAACTATTCAACAAAAAACCTTCCTGTGTTTTCTTATTTCTTCAAGACCGGATACCTGTATCTCTGCAAGTATCTGTCCTGAGAAATTTTTCTGTAAACACAGGAAGGTTTTTTTTATTGAACATTCGCACTCCGCTTCGTTACATGCTCACGAACAAAAATCGCAAAACGATTTTGTTCAGATCTCCAGTTTTTTCTTCACTGCCGGTGCAATAGACGTATCTGCTTTATGATATGGGATCAGTGTAGACTGCAGTGCATGGTACAGATCGGATTTTCCGGGCCATACGGTTCCTTTCAGATGATTCTGCTCATCCAGCTGATGAAACCAGGAGCCGTTTTCGTGATCCATGACCACTTCATCCAGGTACTTCATAAACGCAGCATAATCTTTCGCATATTTCTTCTTACCGGTCACCTGATAAAGAACTGCAGAGGTATTGATCGCTTCCGCAAGAGTCCAGTGCATACGGTCATGTACCACCGGTTTGCCATTCCAATCTGTCGTGTATACAATTCCCGGTGCACCATCTGCGTTCCAGCCATCTTTTATTGCTGTTGTGTAAAGGTTTTCTGCTGCCTGAAGATGTTTTTCCAGTTTTTCTTTCTCTTCTCCACAGTTTGCAAGCGTCCACTGTGTGATCAGCCTTGCCCATTCGATTCCATGTCCCGGTGTTGCGCCGTATGGCTTGAACGGATCATCCGGACGGTCACGGTTGCAGTCAAGATCTGCCACCCATTCCTTCGTAAAATGTTCCGGGATCCTCCAGTTATTATCTTCTGCCCACTGGATCACATGATCAATGATCCTGCCTGCACGAATGTGATATTTTTTATCCCCGGTGACATCTCCTGCTGCCAGAAAAGCCTCTACCGTATGCATATTGGCATTTAATCCCCGATAATCATCCAGCACAGTAAATTCTGTATTCCAGGTGTCACAGGCCAGCCCTTCTTCTTCATTCCAGAAATGTCGGTCATAAACAGCCAATGCCTCTTCAAGGAGCTCTTTCGCCCCGGGCCTTCCGGCTGTCAGTGCGGAAGATGCAGCCAGGATCACAAATGCATGGGCATAACACTGTTTATTGGGCACAATATCTCCTTCCGGTGTTACACCTGCATACCAGCCACCGTTTTTTTCATCGTGAAGCTCTCCCTTCAGACCTTTCAATGCCGCATCCGCAAGCTCTCCGCTTCCCTCATGGCCAAGCATCAGACCCAGACTGTATACATGAGCCATACGACAGGTGATCCAGGTTTCCCGATTTCTGTCCTTCCATGGTGTTCCGTCGTCCCCCAGATAATAGGAACCTCCATTCGGTGAAGGAAACCGATGTCCGAAATTCAAAAGCTCCTCACAGGATGCTTTCAGGAATTCCCGGTTTTCTTTTGTGCTGATCTCATATTTGCTGTTCATTTCAACCACCCCATCTACTTTTTTCTTTAGGATACCATTCTTTTTTGGGGACTTCAATTCCTTTGGATTCTTTTGACAGATTGACGAAAAAAGGAGAATGCCCTATATGCATTCTCCTCATATCAGATTTCTTAATTCCATTACCGTAACGGTCACAGATATCCCTGTATTAATCTTCAAAACAGGTGATCACATAACGCTCACTTTCCATGATCACATCGGAAACATTGTCTCTGTCCCAGATCGCATCACTGATGATATCTTTCAGCTTATCATCCATAACGATATTAAAATTCTCCTCGATCACCTGAAACGGGACTCCCTCATTCTCCTGTGCATACTCCATGATAAAATCAAGAATCTTCTCTTCCATACCTTAAAATCTGCCTTTCTGTAAATACTAACGTTTAATATATTACATCAGATTTCCGCAGATGTCCAGATATTTTCCAGCCATGTCCATGCGGTATTCCATAAGATATTATGCCAGTATACACACCCCTTCACATTTCGTTCTATATCAGAATTTGGTATGTCGGTTCACATATTTTGCTTTATATTTGGAGTACACAATGGTCTGATCCTTGTAAAGGCCATAATATCCCGATGCTGCATAGCTGATAGATACTGCGATCAGATAGAAGGATACTCCCTTAAATCCAAACATTTCAAAAGCGATCAGGATCGAAGTGATCGGACAGTTGGTCACACCGCAGAAAACTGCTGCCATTCCGCAGGCTGCACAGATCGACGGAGAAATTCCCATAAGATTACCCATCACACAGCCAAAGGTAGCTCCAATGCAGAAAGAAGGTACGATCTCTCCCCCGCGGAATCCTGCGCGCATAGTCAGTGCTGTAAGCACCATTTTCCAGAAAAAGGCGAAAGTATCCGCCTGTCCGTTTTCCACCGCTTTTTCAATAAGCTCCGCACCAGCGCCCATATATTCATCTGTTCTCAGAATAAAGGTGACAACAATGACCAGGCAGGCGCCCACTGCAACCCTGACATATTTATTCTTAAACCATCTGCCATAAAGTCCTGCTGCACCATTCAGCGCAATACAGAACATAATGCTGACAACTGCACAGCCCAGAGCGATCACTCCCATTTTCAGGCCAGTTTCCACAGTCAGTGCCGGAATATCCGTCACATGAAAACTTTCCGGTGTGACTCCCATTCCGGCTGCAAATCCGGAAGCAATCAATGACGCGATCATACACGGCATCAGTGCTGCATAATACATCACGCCCACACTGACCACTTCCAGCGCAAAAACTGCCGCTGCCATCGGTGTTCCAAACAATGCGGAAAACGCCGCGCTCATGCCGCACATGACAATTACATGACGGTCCTCCTCGTCCAGATGGATCCATCTTCCAAGCTGGTTGGCAATACTTCCTCCAAGCTGGATCGCTGCTCCCTCACGTCCCGCAGAACCACCGGCAAGATGAGTCAGCGCCGTTGTGATAAAGATCAGAGGCGCAGAAAGGATTGGCACATCATCTCTGGAACGCACGGTAGAAAGAACCTGATTGGTCCCTCCATCCTCTTTTCCAAGCTTCTCATACAAAAATACAATGACAAGTCCGGATAATGGCAGCAAAAGAAAAATCCATTCATGCGCCTTCCGATAACTGGTCACTGCCTTCAACGTAAAAGAAAACAGTGTGCTGGCAGCACCTACGATACATCCTGTAATGACAGCAAAAACCAGCCACTTGATCAGATTTGAGATATCCCGGCTGATTCTTGCACTGTAATAATATAAATGTTCCTTTAATCTTTTGTTATGATCGATCCCCATGTTCCTTCCCTTCTTTTCTTTACTGTCTGCATTATACTACATTTTTCCTCTCAGTAAAAGCAGGAAGAGAAAGCCCTGTTATTTTTTCTTCCGTGAAATATGCCTGTGTATCAGGATCGAGAATACACTGATCATCACAAGAAGCACTGCGGAGAGCCAGAATGCCGGAGACTTCGGATTTTTGATATTTGCTCCAAATATTGTAGCGAGAATAACTCCCGGCAGCGTTCCAAGCACGCCACCTGCCATATAGGTTCCAAATGGAATCTTTTCAGCTCCGAGAAACAGACTCACAGCATCTCCCGGTAAAAAGTTCAATGTCCGCATAAAAAATGAAATATACAGGCAATTTCCGTTCTGGTAATCTACTACTGTTTTCAGTTTCGGATATTTAGCTGTAAGACTTTCCACCATGGATGCACCTGAGAAGCGTCCCATCCAATATGGAAGTGCCAATGTGACTGCTCTTCCCAGAAAGTTCACCAGAAGTGCTGTTCCTGTAGAAAACAGATGCCCTACAGCAAGCTGCAGGATCGCAATGGGGAATACAAAGGAAACACTTTTCACGGCATAAAACACAAGCATAAGCAATGCAGCCTTAACAGGTTCCTTCGGCGTATAGCGCAGAATCTTTTCCACAGACAGATCCTCTCTATAACGGATACAGAAAAGGAGAAGCACAAGAAGGAGCACCGCCGGCAGATATTTTCTGATGTTATCAATCATTTTTTTCATGGTCTGATCCCTCCGTTTTCAAAAAAAGAGCACCGGCACCTGTTTCCGGTACCGTGCTCTTTCATAAGTTCTGCTTTTTTAAGTTTCAGGATCAGCAGCCTTTCTTCGCTGCCTTTCTCTCCTGGTCTTCCTTCCACATTTCCTCTGCTACCGGCTTCCAGTTTTCAGCATACCGGTCACATTTCGCACAGAGATGCTCTGCACTCTCCGGTGACTGAAGATCTGTGGAATGTGCTCCGGATTTTTCTACCATTTCTCTCAGCTTCTGCGGATTTTCAAGCATCGGGCATGGACGGTACATATTGTCATTAAACGGCTGTCCGTCATGATATGCCATCATCATCGGAGACTGCAGTGCTTCCAGAAGTGTTTTCTCGCGGATATTGGAATCAGAATAATGGATAAACACACATGGATCGATATCGCCGTTTGCATTGATATGCAGATAGCGACGGCCGCCTGCAATACATCCTCCCACAAACTCTGCATCATTCTGGAAATCCATGGCAAACAACGGCTTTGTTGCACGGTATTTACGGATACGCTCATAGGTTTCTCTTCTCTGTGCAGGAGTAGGAAGCAGCTCCGGTGCTGCATCATTTCCAACCGGCATATAATGGAAATACCAGATAAAGTACGCTCCAAGATCGATCAGGCTGTCGTAAAATGCCTCTGATGTGATAGACTCGAAATTTGCACTCGTATAACATGCAGAGATACCAAATACAAGCTTCTTCTCTCTGAGAAGATTGATGGCCTTGATAACCTTCTGGTATACACCATTTCCTCTTCTGCCATCTGTTGCAGTCTCAAATCCTTCCAGTGAAATTGCAGGAACAAAGTTTCCTACCCGAAGCATATCATTTGCAAAATCCTCATCGATCAGTGTTGCATTTGTGAAGGAAAGGAAGATACAGTCATTATGTTTCTCGCAAAGACGGATCAGATCCTTTTTTCTTACAAGTGGCTCTCCGCCTGTGTAAATATACATATAAACGCCAAGCTCCTTACCCTGGCGGATGATGTCATCGATCTCATCGTAGGTGAGGTTCAGCTTGTTTCCATACTCTGCTGCCCAGCATCCTGTACAGTGCAGGTTACATGCACTTGTTGGGTCAAGAAGGATTGCCCACGGGATATTACAGCCATATTTCTCACGGCATTCATCCTGTTTCTTCCAGCCTGCAAGATTTGCATTGATAAAGAAGTTTGCAACCAGAGTTTTCATAACATGCGGATCAATATCAGTTACCAATCTATGAATAAACGGATAATACGGATGTTCCGGATTGGAAATGACTTCGCGGATCATTGCTCTCTGTGTAGGAAATCCACCACCGGAAAATTTATCTGCCCAGTCCATGATCTTGATAAAATTCTTATCCGGATCTTTATAAACATAATTGAATGCCTGTTCAAGTCCGAATTTCTTAAGTGTGTTCATTGCGCTCATACTATCTCTCCTTATTTCTCTCAATGTAAATATGCAATCTAGCTAAACGGACATCTTCATTCCGTCACACTGCATTTCGAGTACCAAAGCTTTCTTACTATCTTTGCCTGACTCATGGTGTTACTGTACGTTTTTTCCATTTGAATAACAATAGGCAATATAATTGGTATGACCGAAAACTAGGCAAATCTGTTAAAATGCCTAAATATTTTTTAATAATCCCTATAAATAAAGGGTTTTTAGGTCAATATTTGTGAGTTGACACCATTTTTACACCATTTTACCCAGGCTATTCAGCTCGCCTTCTTATAGTTTCGTTCATCGCATCTTCAAGCATTAATATATTGTGAGTTTTTTGAGATTCATTGATATCCGTATAGATATCAAGTGTAGTATTTACGCTCTTATGTCCTAAATATGCTTGTACAATTTTAGGATTGATACCTTCATCAAAGCATCTTGTCGCAAAAGTATGTCTTAATGTGTGTGGATGTGTCAAGTATAGGACAAAAAAAATTTTATTTTTTTCTGCCGAAGACTATCTGACGCTCCCATCAGGTAGTCCCAGCACCTCTATTATCTTTTGATAAGTCATTCTCGTCCTGCTCAAGTTATCTCTGTTCTGAAAAAATATCGTCAAAATTCCATTCGATTTCAATTTCATCCTGACTATGAACACGGATCACCTTGATAATCTCACGCAGCTTCTCTGTATCGAACTTCTGAATTCCCAAGAAATCTTTTAGTTTTATTTTATCAGGAAGTTCATTTTGTTCAAGAAGCTTTTTGCTATTCTCCGCATCTTCTATTTTTCGTTTGATTTCATCCAGCTGTCCACTTATCTTTTCAGCTCTCTGCTTATACAAATCACGATCCATACGACCATCTTTGTAATCATCATAGAGCTTCATCTTTTCTGAAGTCAATTGTCGGCTCTGTTTTTGCAATTCTGCAGTATTGATCTCTTTATATTCGCATTGACTTTTGGAAGATGTTTTCTTTTCTTTTTCCAACAATGACGCTGCATACTGATGGACAAGTTCAAGGATATTCTCCTCCAGCGGTTCCCGTCGGATCACCAGACTTCGGCACACAGGATCTCCATTGGTTCTGGCATCAGAGCATTTCAGCAGATGCTCTGTTTCTTTTAACAGAGAATGCCCACAGTTGGCACATATCAGCAATGCCGGCTGTTTTTTACGTCTTTCCAGAGTAAAATTGGTGCGTGATTCTGCAACAATTCTCCGTTTTTTCGGATGCATTTCATTTGCTTTTTCAAACAATGCCCTGTCTATAATTGCTGTATGATGATTTTCCAGGCGAACCCATTCTGTTTCATCATTCAGAACTGCTTTATGGGCAGTATGCATACTGCAACGTGTTTTGCCCCAGATTCTGGTTCCAATATAAATCTCATCCCGGACAATTGCCGCTACTGTCGTAGCACTCCAGTGTTTCTTTTTGATTGTATCAAACCTCTGGAACTGCACCTGATCCCCTCTTGATAATTTCTGCTCATCACAAGTGGCAATCGCCTGTCTGTTCAATCCCCTTGTAATATCTGCAAAACTTGTTCCTTCCGCTGCCATCTGAAAAATCATTTTCACGACTTTTGCAGCCTCCGGATCAACTTCCAGCCTTCCATCTTTTCCTTTTTTATAGCCATATCTGGCATTTACCGGAAGACGTGTGCCGTTTTTTGTTCTCGTCTGCATTGCTGATGAAATTTTCTTTGACAAATCCAGGCTATACATATTGTATACCAGATTCTGCAATGCTACATTCATTCCACCAGTCATTCCGTTGCTTGCTGCACTGTCATAGCTGTCATTAATCGAAATAAATCGAATCTGTAGAAGCGGGAAAATATATTCAATATAAAATCCAACTTCCAGATAGTCTCTTCCGAATCTGGAAAAGTCTTTTACAACTACACAGCCGATTTCTCCGCTTTTCATGTCATCCTGCAGCTGTTGAAATCCCTGCCGTTTAAAGTGAGTACCGCTGACACCGTCATCCACATATTCCGGGATATCTGCCTCAACAACACCCAACTGATCAATCACAAATGATTTTAACAGAATTCTCTGAGAAGTTACACTGTCGCTCTCTTTTTTGGCTCTGCCATCTACATTGTCATCCTCTGCGGACAAACGGATGTAAACAGCTGTTTTTCTAAGATCTGTCATCTTGACTGCGCCTCCTTCTCTTTCTTTAATTTCTGTAAATCTGCAAACTGATCGTCATATACCAGCTTGATCTCATAATCATACTTACCATGGATGATAATTGAATCCACAAAGGCATCTGCCATTTCTTTTGTCAGCTTACGCTTTGACATATAAGTATGTATCACATTTCCCCAGCCTTCTTCGATGTGGTAATCCTGGGAATAACGAACCTGTGCCGCTAATACTGTGTCCAGACGGCTCTTGATATTCTCAATTTCATTGGAATAGATCCGAGAAAACTGTATGTACTCTTCTTCCGTAATCAAACGTTCCGAGTAATCTTCATATAAATCCGATTTACGCTTACTGATTCGGCTTAGTTCCCGTCGAAGTTTCCCCACTTCTTTATCCAAAAGCAGGTACTGTGTCTGGTTTTTGGAAGCTGCATTCATTTCCTGAATCATTTTTTCTGTATCCAATACGGTTTTCATATGCGTTTGGATCAGGCGAAGAACATCGTCATCCACATATTCTTTTCTGACTCTGTGCCCTTTGCATTGCTTTCCTCCGGATTTATGGTTAGTATTGGCTCCGCAGATATAAAAGAATGTGCCATTTCTTTCTCTGGACAACGTCATGCGGTTGCCACAGCCTCCGCACCATATCTTTCCTGTATAGAAATTATGGTTTCGAATAGCCCCATTGTTCTGCTGATGTTTCTTCTTATAAGCTTCCGTATATTCCTGGATTTTAGATTGTACCTGTTGAAACAACTCTCTATCTATAATCCCTTCATGCGTGTTCTCCACATGCACCCATTCACTCTCTGGTCGATTTCTCTGTTTATTTCCCTGGAAAACACTTTGCTGATATTTTCCAAATACAGAATCACCTGTGCAATGAACATCCTGAAGAACTCGTTTCACTTCATAATTATTCCAGGGTTTTGACTCCGGAAGCGGCTTTTCACCAGTTTTATAGAATTTTCTCTGTAAAGTCGGCGATAAAACTCCATCTTTATTGAGCTGTCTTGCAATATCACTATAGTTCCTGCCATCCATATACATAGAAAATATACTTTTCAGATGATCTGCTGCTTCTTCATCAACAATCAACTGATGATTGTCTTCTTCTGACTTTCTGTAACCATACGATTCCCAGGCACTTGTAAATTTTCCCTCTTTCCAAAGTGCTTTTTTTGCGCTGCTGCTCTTCTTGGCAAGGTCTTTCGAATAGAATTCATTGATAATATTCTTAAGTGGAACTGTAAGATCTACACCCTCTCTGAAGGAATCGAAATCATCTGTCACAGCCAGGAATCTTACATGGAAAAACGGGAATACTCGTTCAATATAATTGCTGGTTTCGACATAATTTCTTCCAAGTCTGGACAAATCTTTTACAATAACACAATTGATTTTTCCATGCTTGATATCTTCCATCATCTGTACGAATCCAGGACGGTCAAAATTTGTACCTGAATAGTCTGAGTCCTTATAGACTTCCGCAACCGAAATATCTTCTGTATCTGCTACAAAGTTTTTCATCAATTCCACTTGAGTTTCTATCGTTCCTCTTTCTAATGTTTCTTCTGTTTCCATTGAAATTCTGGCATACAATCCTGCCCGGAACGGTCTGCTCACCTCTGTCTGGACGGTTGCACTGCTGACTACTTCCGGAATGTTTTTCCTGCTCTTTCGTGCCATTTTATACAACCTCCTTTACCTTGATCTGCAGATTATTATCATTATCTATTACCGTATCAACTCCCATAGCGGGTAATTGATTCAGCAATGTCTGATAACAATCATCAAAATCAAAAGTGATTTCTATATCCTTTTTATCATATATTCTGATTTGCCTGATCAGTTCTACCACCACAGTGCGGGACAGTTCTTCAATATCCTGATATTTCACAAAATAATCCAGCCAGGTATTGGCATTGTCTGCTTTTTCTAACTCACTATCCATTTCTTTCTGGATCACACGGATACTCTCTTCCGCATTTCTAAGCCTCTTTCCATAGGCTGCATGAAGCTCTACATAGTCTTCTTTTGATACAATGCCCTCTTTCATATCCGAATAAAGCATCATCCGTAACTCCTTACAGCGTTCTGTCTCCTGCTTTTTCTTCTCCAGCCTGTCCTGCAGCTTCTTCATATTGATCTCCTGAAATGGCACAGTACCAATAAATTCCAGGACTCTTTTCAGGTGCAGGATATTCTGGATATGCTGTTTTAGCATCACCAGTACGGCATCTTCCAGATCCTTTTCCGGTATTCTATGACTGGAACAACGTTTTGTTTCTTTATTTGTGGAACATAAATAATAAGCATATTTTTTTCCTGCCACAGTAGAAACTTTTCTTGTCATAGGTGCTCCACAATCCGCACATATAGCAATTCCGGATAACAGATATACTTGCTTTTGGTCAGGTGAAGTACGTGTATCCATGCCAAGAAGCCTCTGAACTATTTCAAAATCGCGGTCACTCACCAGTGGTTCATGATTTTTCTCAATCCGGATCCAGTCATCTTCCGGTTTCACATAAGTCTGCTTCACTTTATGGTTCGGTGTCGTCCTTTTTCCCTGCACAAGGTTTCCGATATAAACCTCGTTTTCCAGTATCCTGCGGACGGTAACGGAACTCCAAAGTGCCTGTTCCTTCTGCCGGAAGCCTGTTTCATAACGACTGCCGTTGCTGATTTTATACTCAAATGGGGAAAGAATACCCAGTTCATTTAAACGATTAGCGATCGCATCCTGACTCATTCCCTGCAGCTTCATCTTAAAAATATCCTGTACTACACTGCCTGCAGATGGATCAATCTCTAATTTATGCTTATCTGTCTTTGTCTTCCTGTATCCAAAAGCTACAAACGGGGTCACACACTCACCTTTTTTCCTCTTAATCTCAAGATTACTCCTGATCTACTACAATATATTTATGGTTAATATCCCTTACAGCCAGTAAGGATTTATCCATCTTGTTGCTTAAGCTGTATAATGATGGAGCAATTGGTATATCGTCCCTTTTCTTGGACATCGCGTCCGCAATTAAGACTGATAACCAGCTCCTCATTCGCAGCGTTCGTTTTATGCAGGTTGAATCGCCATAGGTGCATTCGCGTCACACCACAGTAGATTGAATAGGCAATGAGTAAAACTGGTATTTATCCATTGCAATAATCTTAAGGAGTGACAATTTATGAACGCAGTAGGTATCGATGTTTCAAAAGGTAAAAGTATGGTTGCTATCATGCGACCATTCGGTGAAATTTCACTAAAAAAAGAGCTTCAAGATCTGGGCGTTACCAAAATCCCAACCTCTGAAAAAATCCAGAAGCGGATTGAAAGCCTTGAATCGGAACAGGCTGCTGTTATCTGCGAAAAGCAAGAATTACAGAAAAAACATGGAATCATTCAACAGAATTTTTCCGCACTGCTCAATGTTCCGGTAATGCAAATTCCAGTATCCAAAGCAGAAAAAATTCTATAAAAAATAGAGGTGCCAACATGGTACCTCCATTTATTCCTCGACTCTTCCTAATATTTTTTCTGTAATAACATACACTTTTCCAAGCATTCCTTGACTTTTTTTCTAGAATAATTTTCATTATTGCTATACTCTATCAGATACCAGTATATATCAGAATCAACATTTAAATATTCCTTAAAAGCTACTATTGCTTCCTCATACTGCCTCTGTTCCATAGAACAATAACCATATTGTAGTATTGCAAATCTTTTTTGCTGCCAGTCATCAACTACAAAAATACTTATCAGCATCACACACAGCACTACTCCAATTATAGCTTTTGCTTTCAAAGATGTCCGAGTTATCTGTTCTGACTTATCTTTAAATTTCCATTTTATCATTTCTCTCTACTCGTATAATCACATTTTCATAATATTTTTCCTAAGTTTTTATATTTTTCTATACAGATTTCTTCAACTTTGTAGATAGCGATATTCTACATATCAGGAAACTCTTTAATGTATAAATTCCTATCTTTTGTCTCACTTAAAGAATCCGATATAAAATGTATTGGAATCAAGAATTTCAATAGACTCCACTCTCTTCATCTCTAATTTTTGTTGCATTTACTGATTATTTTGTTATTTAATCATCGTACATACCAGTAACATCTTTTCTTTTTCGCATCCTCAAATTTAATTATGAATTTTCTTCATCGATTTGTGCTGTTCCAAAAAGCTCATCGAACTTAGCTTCCAAAATTTCCTGCAAGGAACAGTCTTCTTCATCAAAATCATTATCAACATTCCTCTGTTTCTTTTCTTTTTCCTCATTATGACGCATAATATTCCTCATTGCTTCTGCAAATTCTTTATGTCTATCAGTCAATTTATTTCTCCTCCATATACTTATTAATTTTCCTCAGCCAGTTTAATCTGCGCTCTTCAACAATTATTAAACAAATGTATCTTTGCTCTCACGGATATCCCTGATGCAATAATCAGCTTTCTATTATTTTTTCCTGGTTTCTTGCATTGATCACCTGAATTATTCCATTGTTACCATGAGCTATGAAAACAAGTTCATCCATTGTATAATCTCCTCCCCGATATGCATATTCAATTTTTTGATACTCTGGTGTCACAATTACATTGCCATCATAATCAACAACTCCCATCAGGTTGTCCTCTGTCCAAACAAAAGCAAATTGACCATTATAAACACAGGAAATTCTCACAAAAGATTCATAATTTGCAATAATTCTTATTTCTTCTTCGTTTTGTTCAAACGGAAGTAATTCAAACAAAACTGCTTTTCCATCGACTATTGCACTTCCTAAACACGTTACGTTTGGCAAATCTCCAATCATTTCTGCACCAGAAAAAATGACCTTATCGTCACGATTAATAATTTCCCATGTACCATCCTCTTCTTGAACTCTGCAATATAATCCTTGCATTTCAAATGTTAGTGATCCATCTTGATAATCTTTGGTTATTCTTTTTCCTTCTTCATTAATGTAATAAATTTTTCCCGATGTTTCTTGAACTCTTGCTGTTCCATCTGCAAATTCAGCTGCTTCTACAAAAATAGGATCCGTCAAAAGGTTTCCATCTTTCTTGAGGTATCCGTATTTCCCGTTATTGCCGATGTATCTTGCAACATTCTCCCAGGAAAAATAGAATTCATCCGTATACAGATACTTGAACGGCCCTACATCAATACCCGTGGGGGCATGGTATATAGTGCCAAATTGGGTATACTCAAATCTATTTTCTTCAGATGTATTCTTCGCACAATCTGTTTCATATGCAATTTGTTCGTTCATCTGGTTAATCGCTGGAACAGCACCTGTGGCAATATGTAGTGTATATTTCCATGCCAAGCACGCAACTATAATCCCAAAGATCACCAAAGCAACACTTAATATCTGGTTATTTGTAAAACAATTCTTCATCTTCTTAATCATTCAACCACCTCCATACAATCAGGTCTATTATTCTCCATATATTTCTGAAGTATTTCACTTCTAACAGTGTCGTCCTCAACATCATGCCAAAGATCTGTATCAGCTGATTTTTCAACAATAAGCACACAAGTTTCATCCAAATCTATTGGTCTTAGTACCATTACATTATGCTCTTTATATTCTTCAGCAAAACAAATCACTGTAGCTTCTTCAGCACAAGTCAGTACAATCTTAAATACATTATCCTCATCCCAGTCCATAAGCTTAATCTCTGCCCCTTCAAATATATCGGATACTCTTTTATCAGCATAAAAACTCTCATCAATACACTTTGATTCGATTACAGACCAGATTAACAATCCCAAAGCAATTGTGTCCATGTAAAATCCTATTCTACCCGCAAATGGAAGAGCGATTGGCAGCGGAAGAACACCTATGCTATATGGAATCCCCCAAATCACCCTCATTGCTAACGTCCACCAGGCAGCTTTATACACGAGATAATTTCTGTTAAAGACTACATTTTTACCTAAAAGTCGATATGACGCAATCAGAAACAAGAGCAATACTATGACAATAGCCACCCCAACTACCCAACCGCCATAATATAGTCCAGCAAGGAAGTAATTATTTCTATCAGCCAGAAAAGCTGTTACCGTACTATTAGAAATCAGTTCAGATGAACACCCAAATGCAGACGCTCCGGTAATGATTTGCTTTATATTATTCTGATAGACTCTCCAATCCTTGCCATACGAATACTGATCAAATGACATACCCGTACGATAAAACACAACTAATAAAGCACCCCAAAAGAATATATATAACCCTATGAGGGCAAGTACATTGCCTTTTTTATTGCAACAACTCCATGCATATTTTCTGACTGCAACAATCACAGTAATAATTTCAATAGCAGCCAACTCAATCAGCCAGATGTTTGGCAACTTCATAAAAAGCAGATATGAGATCAGTGAAAGCATTAGCAGCTGCATAACACCTGATATTACTGCTTTCATGCTATAGTATTCTTCACGGATCCCTCTAAAGATCATCTGCGTCCACAATGGAAATACAATAAAGAGAATTGGATCAAACATATATTTTTTATTTATGTTGAGAAATCCTATCGTAATATAAGTAGAATCTGTAAACACAGTAATATCTGTCCACATTTCAAATACAAAAGCCAGAAGACAAAGAAACGCTAAGCTTCCCATTGTAAGCATGGATTTTCTCAATATGCACCATCTTTTGCCATCCCCACCAGGCATCTCTTCTATATAGTCCTCCGGTTCATCATCAAAAAGAATCGAAAACCAACTGCCGTTTCCCGCTGGCTTAAGTAGGGACCAGTAGAAGAAGGTTCCTAGCAGAGTTATAACTGCAAATATCAAAAAACTGTATGCTCCAGTTCCTTCATCATAACTTGCCATATATGTAAATGTTCGAAGCCAGATAAACGTGAGCCAACATACTATAGATAACAGAACCGATATTTTGTATCCTTTTTTACTCTTAATCATGTGTCTATCCTTCATCCTTTCTGAAATTGATGACCAGACTATAGCCGGTCACCAGAAACCAATATTTGTGTTTAAGCGTTCTCATCCCGAGCGTCTATTGGGGAAAATTCTGCACGATAATGCATAGATAATGCATAGCCTCAACCTTGTTTCCGACCTCATGTAGCACATTAGGTGCAGCATCTGCAAAGGCTTTTGCCTCCTTGAGTCCCATCCAGTTAATTCACGTACTGCCTTAATGACCTTAACTTTTTGCGATCTGGAATTTATCAACCGCATTTCATATCCTGTTTCAGATAAAACATGATTAACAACACCTCTCTTTCACGATGGTTTGCTTTTAAGGCAACATTATCTTAACAATTCCTATTACATTGCTCAGTTCCATATCCGAAAAATGAGTTATCTAATCAGCTACCATCCAGTTGGTAAACACGGTAAGCATCACTGCATTCAACGGAGGCTCCCATATTGAGCAGTATTCCTGCCACAATTGATCTATGACATGTTTTTTCCTCATCATCAGGGCAAAAGCAAACAAGACATATATTCTTTTCGTTGCTTACAGCCACAAGCTTTCTAATCAGTTTCATAGAAGCATCACAGCCTTGAATATCATTTAAAAATCTCGGCACATAGTGTTCTGTAAAGGCTTGTTTGTTCCACAGTCCTGAATGAACCATACTTCTATACTCTTTAAACAGGCTTTCTTTTGGCGCCAATTCCGGAACATGAAAAACATTATCAAAATCCTCAAACAGACTTCTCAACTCATCGACTGCAAAGCATATAACCCAAACTTCATCAAACTCTGCCGGATTGGTTTTAAAAATATTACCAATGGAAATCATACATATCCTCCTTTCAGGCTGCCTCTCGGAAAGATTCTTTTCTTTCCGGAAGGGCATACCAATTCTGTGTATTATCATCTGCCAAAGCGTAGATAGACACTAAAGAACGCTTCATATTCAGCAGGTCTTCTGTGAAGAGAATGGTGTTTTCCTCACTCCACATTCCATTTGCTCTTAAATACTCTGCAATCTTGATGTTGTGATCACGAGATTCACCGCAGATAATCATCTGCGGATATGAAGCATCCCCATGATAATTAGAATCAAGATATGTCTCATTGTGAATCAGATTGTAGTAGCGTTCGAGCTTGCTCATTAACTTCTCATAAGAATCCGGAGTATCACGAATCACTTCATAAGCCAGCACTGAGGTGTTATCGATCTTTACAGTTGCGGCTGTTCTAATCATGCAACTGCTCCCTGCCAGTTCAAGATTTGTAGCACGCATAGTCTCCATGATACCGAAGCGCTGCATCTGCGTATTACTCATCATAAGGTTGAGAATAATCTGATTGCCAACCAGGATTCTCTTTACATCACAGGCAGTATCATCAGGCATACCCTTCTCTCTTCTCTTTGAAAAAGACACGTAACGGTTGCCCATATGGAAGTTAACACCTTGTTCCAATGCAAGCTGATATCCGAAATAGTCAAGCTCATAATACTTAAGTCCATGTTCTGCACCAGCTGACACCATCTCGTTCTCCTGGATCACACGATACTTCATCAATTTAAGAATACGCTTTCTCAGTTTAGGACGATCAACGTCATAGCCTCTCAGGGTAATATACTCAAAAATCTGGAGAGAATTGAGATACTTAGAGCAAGCAACTTGCTCCACAATTGCATAATCAACGCTGTCAAGGAGCTCACGAAGTTCATCTACGCTTGTCATGCAGTATTGTACACGTGAATGTTCAATATGCTCATCGTCTCTTGCCGCAAAAATCGGGGTCTCCGGCACGGTATACGCTGCCAGTTCTGCAGTCATTCTTTCATAGGTTTTAGGATCATTCCATTTTGTATAATTCATCATATCTTTTCCCCTTTCTTACAGGTCATTCTCAAGCATTGTAATCAGCTTATGTTCCAGGTTGTCCTGCTCCAGATTTGCACAATAGTATTCACAAAAGTACTCAACCGTCTCCATCTGCTCTGTAGTCAGATAGTTCTGCACAAGCAGCAATCTGTTAGGTACGATACCGTACTCACGGCCGATACGAGCGAGCTTATCATAGTCACGGAACTGCTTTCCGGACTTGATTTCGATCACGTATACAAGGGCATCTGTAACGTTCTCGATGATCAGATCAAACTCGTTCTTCAATTTTCCATCAACGGTTGCCACTTTCGTATTCGCATAGAGCTTGAACTGCTTACCATACTTCTTCTCCAGCTTAGTAAGCACGTCACCCACCACCTTGCGGATGGCAATCTCCATATACTGGCCATTGATAAACATCAGGGCCTTAGGACTTAACACAAGTCGACCATGGAGCATCTCGCAATCCTCACAATAGCGAACCTCAGCAATAACACCATATAAATTCTGGCAAAGATCGATGATACCTGCCTTTCCTTCATTGGAAACACCTCTCAGGCTGAAGTGAAAATCTTCTCTTTTAGCGCCAAACAGAATACGCAGTTCGTTGAGAAAGCCTCTAATTTCAGCGTCCAGCTTGAGCATTCTAAGTGCAAGCCTCTCTACCGCAGGCGGAACAAGATCAGCCTGTTTGGAATACTCGATTTTGATGTTCTGACTGCTTTTTGTCAGTACGTTAGATACATTGGATACAACATTCATGTTTTCAGCAGATACCAGTCTTAATGCAGTTGCGTTGATCATACTTAAACCTCCCTGTATTCCAGAATCATCTGTCTGGTTTCCTTTTTCTTATGTTTGCGATTGTACACAGTCTTTAAACTCATATACGTTGTGAGACGGACCCAGATGTCACCCTTTTCTAAGGCCATCTTACGTTCTATTCCACGACTAGTTTTGAGCTGTGTAATCTTGGTTTTCTGAATTGGATTTCTCATCTTGGTTATCTCCCTCACTTTCTATGTAGATTTTAAAACAACTGCATTTTTCTCTCAGTTCCGTATCGGAAACAAAAGTTATCAAAAAAAGAAAATCCAGAATACAGGTTTTTAACTCTGTACTCTGGATTGATTTCTATGCCCACGGCAGCATTCTCTGCTTGTCAATGCTATTTAACTGTTGTATCCTAAGCGCCAAACTCGGATGTGTATCATATAATACGGATAAAAAGGTCTGGCCTGATGCTCCTGTATCTGGTGCAAAGCGTTCCAGGAATCTTCTAAGATAGAATGCATACCCCATGTCTGCTGCAAAACGATCAGCCATAAATTCGCTTCTACGCCCAAGTGCAGAAATTACCAATCTGCTCACCTGGAGAACGATAGTCTTTGCTGCTTCCATTACAAACCGAATCAAGCCGGAAATCTTGCTTGTAATAAAGTAGGATGCAAACGAGAATCGAAACAAGCCCATCATACAGCAGATTACCATAATGATGTAAACACAGGCAATCAATGCAAACTGATAAAAAGCAAGGACAGCTATGATTCCAAGACAGTTTACGATAAGTACCATGTTCAGCACACTGTCCCCATTCGTAAGGTGACCAAGCTCATGAGCAATGATGGCTTCTACGGTCCTATTGTCCAGATTTAAGGCTCCTTCTGTCACGCCTATACTTCTAGCGCCAAAACAGTAAGCATTCATTTCATCTCCTGGAATCAGGCACACCTTTATGTTATTAGGAAGGTTACGGCCCTCAGCCGCGACTTTCTCCCTAACTCTCTGATAACAATTATCCAGCTTCGCATGCTTAACTCCCAAAGATGGGTCGCATGGAATCACTCTGTATTTTACCCGGGCGATATGCTCACCAATTCCCAAAGCATAGATAATTGCCGCCAGAGCAATAAATACACCTCCGAAAGCGAAACACAGCAGGTCAATCACCAGCAATACTGCCGATATAATGTATCCTCTTCGCTTCATCTTAATCACCTCACATTCAAAATTTATCTCCTATGGTTACGGAAGAAAAACGGAGAATAGCCAGCTAATGAAACAATACAGTCACCCGGTAATGCAATCTTGTAAAAATCCGCATCTTGGATCACGCTACGTTCTCTTAACTCTGGTTTTCCACCGCCATAGCCTATTACTGACACCAGATTTTTTCCGTATCGGTTACTCAACAACTGTCTGCTCTTGTAGTCACTGGTAAAGAAACAAAAAACATTCGGGAAAAGCCCCAGCATACAGCTAGCTTCACTCTCTGAATAATTTTTTTCCAGTAACTGTACTGACTGAACCGCTGCAATCAACCTAAAGCCGTTGCTTCTGCCGTAGGCTAAGGCTGACTGAAGATATTGTAAATGGCCAAGAAGGCTAAATTCATCCAGGAAGAACCAGACCTTCTGATCATTTTCCTCAAGACTCTGTTTGATCATCTGGTCGAGGATCATATCAAAGAAAACGATACTTGACTCTGTGCTCTCTGCGTAATTGAAAAGCAGAAATACCTTCTTACCTTCTCTTAATGCTTGTCTCACAGAGAATGTTCCCGGCTTTACAAAAGCACCTCCCTGAAATGTTTCCTTTAACACGGTTCGCAGCTCGCCGAGCACACCAAGAGCCTGCGCAGTGCCACCTTCTCCCAGGTAATCCGATAAATGATGCAGTCTAGTCACCTCTTTGATCAGGGTTAATAAACCTTTTCTAGTTTTATCATTCACCACAGAATCCTTAAGTGTGACCGTGTTAAAAAATCCGATCAGAGTACTGTTAGTAGGCTTCTTTCCGGTCTGTAGCTCATAATTTTCATACAAATACATCGTCAAGGACTTGAACATATCCTTTGGTGCATTGGTAAAAAAAGGCTGTACTGTATTCTTATGTTTGGAGAACATGACATCACAAAGCTCAACCAGTGTCTTCTCCGGATCATTTGAAGCTTCCATCTCTGCAAAAATATTCCAGATACACTCTGGTTTGCATGCATTATATTCGAGAAGAAGATCTCCGTTTTCCGGATGATAGAATCCATCAATCATCTCTCTCTTGGTTGCAAAGATCACTGCGGCATCCTGCGCTCTCATGTCACTAAAAATTCGTGGCATAATTGCATTGCGCAGTAAATAGGACTTACCACTTGATACCTGTCCAATCAACAGTGTTGGTTTTTCAAGAATAGAATCATCTATCATGAAACCTGGTGCTAACTGAATCACTGGTGCTTTACTGTTTTTCTCCACATTAGGTCTTTCCAGTAAGGTAATTTCACTACTTTGCATCTGTAACATACCGTATCCTCCCTTATAATCCATCTTCATTATCATAAGTATTTTCTTGGCCATTTCCGGGGGTGTATCCGTGGCATATATTCTATGCCCGTCCCATGATCCACGACTATCATTGTATTCTGTACAAAATTTAATGCCCACACCACTCCAGTGAACAAGGTTTCTGATATAGTCATCCAACAGGTAAGCAATCTTCTCTCTGCATAAAGGCATCTTGACGCTCCCATAGGAAATGAAATGACAACAGCACTCTGGCAACCATGGCAGCCAAAATCTTAGCCACTCTTTTTTCTCTTTGATCGCATATTCATTATCCAGCACTGAACTTAAAATATGTACATCCATATCCAACTCAAAGATAAGACGTACTGCATCAATCAGATTTAACTCTGGCTTTCTGGAAAGAAAGAACCCTTCAGAGGACACATCTCTATAAGATGCGTCCTCCCACCTCGCCAGGACTCCATCCATGTCAACATACAGAACTTTATTCTCCAAGCCCGTCATCTTCTCCTCCACTACCTCCTTCGCCAGAGTTATCTTCTCCAACACCTTCACTTGCTCCTTCTGATTCACCGGAAGATACTTCGGCACTTGCAGGCGCTTCACTTTCAGTGATTCCGGCATCCAAAAAGGACGTATCAAAATCAGTATGCTCCCATCCGCTACCAAGTCTGTCATCGACATCATCTTCTGCACCACATAAGTCATTAGCAATATCTATTTGTTCATCCGTCATGCCAGCATTCTGCGATGAATCAACCGTCTGATCCGCCTGATTGGCGGTATCATTCCAAGACTGCTGCATTTCATGACTAGCATTCTGAAAAGAAATATGCTGCTCATCAATGGCACCGGTAGTGTTATCCTGAACTCCTACATTGATCATTGTTGCATCCGGTCGTTCACCGACACTGTTAAAATTGGAAACATTCATAGAAACCGTGTTGTTCGGATTTGCTGCAAGATTGGCAACATTTCTCTCCACATTCGCTTGATCCTTCTGATTGACATTCGCAGCCTGCGCATCAAGATTTGTTGGGTCGTTTCGGCCACCAAAGCGATCAGCAATAAGGTGTCCGCCCTGATCTCCTGCCTGACGATCTGCGCCTCCCGCACTTCTCTGTGCACCAAGATCTCTTTCACTGGTAGAGCCATTTGCTATGATTCCTGAAGCACTCTTACCAGTAGCATTATGTGAGTAAATGTATTCTCCAGGAGTTCCACTATAGTCCATACTCATTTTCTTTCCTCCTTATCTTCGTAAGTCAACATAACCCTCAAAGGTATCTGCCTGAACCAAACAGATTCCTTTCTGCATATCATGTATTTCCTCTTTACGATACTGAGCTTCCCATACTGGAACATGCTGCACGTAGTGGTCCACTCGATTAGTGTCCAGAAGCCGGTCCAGCACTCGGTTATTTGAAATCCTTCTGTCTCGATCGCAGGCATACGAATTTCGCACTACTGGAATCTGTCCAAATCTCTTCGACGAAATCTCCTCGCAGCTTTCCATCCTTGAATGAGCTGTGTATATGTATCTTCGGAAATATTCATCTATCTGTTCACTCCAGTCAGCTGTATGTCCCGAGAAATAATCCTTCGCAAAGAAGTTAAAATTAATATCGGACGAGGAAACATTCAAAAGCCGAAGAAGCTCATTACCATATTTCTTGCATCCCTCCAACACCATCAGACTTACCTGCTTGCCGCTTCGTTTTGCTTCCAGAATGTCCCATCCAATCATCTCAAACAAAAGTTCTTTCATCTCTTCACTCATATCAGATTTGATGATGAAGCAGAGCCGATCCCCCTGCCCAAGCGTAGAAATAGATTTACTGCGATCCTTCTTCAAAGAAAAACTACGATCAAGGCGATTCAGAATCCTCTTCAAATGAATACGGCCACTAGAACAATCTGAATAATCTTCAAACCAATCTCTGCATTCATCCTGTGTCATTTCGCCGTTAACAACTGCTGTATTCAGTGCTCTCTCAACAGCAGAGGCACGCAGGTACTTCTGTAGAAGTGCCTCATCGCTGGTATGATGGGCCTCCCCAATTTCACTCTCAAGTTCTGTCAGGAAATCAATATACGCCATCACATCATCAGCTTTTTCCTGATCAACACGGCACCTTTTCAGGATTTCCACCATTCTTTCCTTCATATCGACATCACAGCCTGAAAAAGCAGGGAAGTACCGATGTGCATAAGAAGGCAGATAACCTTTATTTCTTGAATCAGATTCAACAATCTGAGAAACAGCCGGAAGCATATCTTCGGAAGCAATTACCACCTGCACAAAATGCTGCTCAGCAGCCTTATACAGAAGTTTCTTAAAGACAATAGCCGTTACTGCTTCGTCATCTCCCGAGCACATCCAACCACTGATGTCACGATTCATCAAACTCATGATTTCATTCATCCATTCTCACCCTTTCTAAAAACTGTTATCTAACATCACTATCAATATATCGAAACGCCAACATATCGTCCTTCGCATATCGGTAAAAACAGTTAACAATATTTCTAACATGTCATTTTTCTTATAAATTCCGGAGTACAATTACAGGAAAGTACCTCAGAACTATTTTCAAAAATTGATCGATCTAGAAGATGAACCATCCCCCAATGATATAGAGGATCTTTTCTGCAGATTGCATCAGTGACATCTATATAAAACCAACCACCGCAAAGAAATACCATATTCCATGCATGCCCTTCTCCATTCCGTGTTCCACGTATATACCTGCAGGGAATTCCTAACTCTTTAAAGATGGAACAGATTGCCAGAGATATGCCCATACAAACAGCCGTGTTATTTATGATTGCGCTATACGCGGTATATTCGAGTTTCGTAGAGTTTTCTATACGCCCATAGTGCCAGTTGTTTACACAATATCGGACAACCGCATATGCTTTTTTCCAATCCTCGATACCACTCAGCTTAGCCTGGCGAACTATCTCGTTGATCTTTTCTGTTATCTTTGCTTTTCGGTCTGTCCATTCCCTGTAGCTGCAGGAATATTGAAAACGAATGACCTGCGCCATATATCTGCATTCTTCCATTCGCTTTATTTCGGACGATAGTCCTGATACATAACAATTCAACAGCTGATGAGATTCCAGCAGGTTACTTTTCTTTCCCTGGATTTGCTCATGCAGGTGAGCCGGATACACAATAAGCAAATTTCTTCTGTGTAAGCTAGCCGCATAGATTGTCGCCTCTCGCAGTTCAGAAATCGATTCAACCCTCACTACCGACGAAGAAAGAGTATTTGTATATTCGACTTGAAGTATCAGTTTTGCCCACAAGCCATAATCTTCAACTTGAAGCTGAAGTGTTTTAATACATAAAATCAATCGAGGGTCTGCCTCACACACTTCGTGAAGAACAGATCCCCTTCTGATAACCTCTGGCATCACGTTAACCGAAATACTCTGGTCACGTTTCGTTGCCATATGTTCTGCTAACACAGATGCAGCCGCTCTGAGTGTGTTACAAACCATATCATGCCTCCCTATACAAGAAAGTAATCAAGCAGAGCAAACACCAGCATGAAGATCATGTTGTTGAAAAGAAGTTTGCGGATCTCCACCACATCGAACTTTCCGTTCTTGATAAATGCGTTAGCAACCACTGCAACAACAAATAAGATCAGGCTGATCAGTGCAAAAATATAGGAATAAGCTGCCAGAGCAATAAAACCACGTTCAAGAATCTTGTTAATCATTTTCTCTTCCTCCATGTGTGAAAACATTTGTCATTTGGCCTGCAATTGCTTCCAATCTATCGGTTAGCCTTTCAAAATTGTGGAAAGCAAAATGCACATCTGTATTTAACTGTGCATGCAGCTGAGGCATGCTCAGCTCTGTCCGTATTGAAGGATGTTCTTTCAGCCCAAATGCTGTCACCAGAATCAATACAGCCAGTATCGTAGCAATTCTTGCTGTTTTAGCCGTCTTCCTTGTCCAGCGAATCAGATATCTTAGCAGGAGATTAATCGGCTGATATCTTGATGTGTTCTCTTTGACGATATATCTTTCCTCGTCAAAATCTCCTGCATAACATTTTTCACGGAACTTCTCGTCATAGCAGCTCTCGCAAACAAACAGCATACTGTCAACATTGCCATTCTGGTATTGAATGTAATAACCTTTCTGTGTAAAACACCCACATCCCGGTTGCTTGCATTCCTTCATTGTGTTTAGTGCTACCCTCTTGGCAATGTATCTGCTCATGTAAGAATCACTCCAATCTCGTCAACCTGACTATGTTTATCTTTAACTGCAATCTGAATCTCGCTGTTACCTCCAACGATCATATAAATGATATCCATAAGCATATCATCCAGAGTCTTGTTGTCCAGAAGATTAAAATCCGGAGATCCACTTGGACTTGTTCTATAAAGGCCTACAATAGCAATTTCTTCTGCTCTGGAAATCTTTCTCAGATTCATAACATCATCCTTGGTAAAAAAATTGGCGGTTCCTTTGCCTGCCTGAACGCTATCAATCATTTTTTCTACTACAATCTTATAGCCAGCATCAGTAACTTCCTTTTTTCCCATAAGATAGCCAGCATGAAAGCCTGGTTTTCTGCCTTCCGGAGCAATCTGTTCAATAGCATTCGTGCTCAGTTCAACTATCTTTGCTGCGAGTGGATAGTCTCTATTGCCGCTTGTTTCATAACACTCCTCACAGACAAATCTGGCCATATTGCTATCACGGAGCATATAACCATTCTGTGAAAAACAGTGACAGAAAGTGCATTCCTGATGCTCCGGTAAACGTGTAATCATCGCGATTCTTCTACTCATCTCTTATTCCTTCCTTTCAATAAACTCTTATCTGCTGTTTACAAAATGATTATATGAAAATACGTTTTCTCCCTCATTGGTATATCGGAAGAAAAGGTTATACTATTTCATTGTTTCTGTATTTATTCGTTTCCAATCCCATCTGTATTTGCATCTGACATAGCTCCTGCATCCATATCCTGTGTACTAATAACGTCCTGCTCTGCATCTAAAAAGGATTCCTCGAAATCGCTTCTGTTCTCCATTGGCGCTTTTCCTTTCTCCATCTGCATGTCTTCTTGCTGAACCGCACTATCTTTCGATTCAGATTTTTCTTCCGTTTGTTCAATTACCGCCGGAAACTTTGCATCTCGATTGATTACTGCACCATTTTGGTAACCACCATCTGTCACAACCTGAATTGCTCCACCCTCACGCGGTTGCTGCTCTGGATCCATCATAGAAAACTTGCTCTGTGGGGCAATTTCTCCAATTATCAGATTCTGATCTCTTCCAAGCTCTACGGTAGTCTCAAATTCTGCATTATTTGTATACGGCAATGCTCCATTGTTGATTCTGTCAGCAGGAGTGTTTCCTAATGATTCTTTTGCTACAAATACTCCGGAACTGCTCTCTATGCCATGCGTTGTAACAAAACGTTCTCCTGCATGAGCATGACGAACTTCCATTCTGCTATTGGATGAAAAAGAATTCTTAAGATCACTACGTGCCTCCTGACTAATCCCTCTAGAATCCATCAGCTTATTGAAACCAGCATTACTCAACTTTGCACTTTGATCAGTCACCCCCGGCTGCTGGTAGCGGCTAGCTGCAGTATTGTTATGAAATTGCTCAACATTCTGGCGAATATACTCGCTTCTATCCATATGTTTGTCCTCACAAATTAATAAGTTGGATCTGCCCAAACGACAAAGGTAGGAATCTGATCCTCATTTACTATATTTTCCATCGCTTCTTTGATTTCTAATTGATTTAATAAAGCTGATTTCCAATTCGCTTTGATAGTATCTCCATCTATCGTAAGTAATTCAAAACATGAGTTTTCCATTACAGATTCCGCAAAATCTAATTTCACAAAACGTGAAAATGCATAAGCGGATGCGAAAAAATGTACTGCTATTTAGGGATCGTCCTCACAGAATTTCCTCAATATATCTATCGGACTATCTTCCATATCAATCTCACATACAACAGTTATTCCTAGAAGATTCTCGAATACTATTTTTGTACCCACACCACCATTAAAGAATGTCATAAGTTTGTCACACCAACTTTGATTTACATATCTCTTCAGTTTCTCATGGTTCAAAATAATAGGATTGCACTTTAAAACGTTCATTACTCTATTTTTCTGCTCCTGAGAGTTTTTAAGAGCGTCTTTAGAGATTCCCATAATTGCAGACGAACAATGACCAATCTCAATAGACTCCTCAGTGACATTCTGTAAGGAAAGCGTTTCAATTACATTAGTCAAAAAGTCGGAAGGAGTCTCTCTCCTTGTGTTGTCCCAGCTAGGATGACCATCAATATATACATGCGGATGCGCAAGCTGATTACCGATGCTTTCCTGATAATATCTGCACCGAGACTGATAGATTGGTGTAAAATGCACATTTCCTCTTTTTTTATAGAAGGTATTTCTCGGAAACTGTACATAAACATTGCCAGTTCGATCAGATCCCCTTAGTGGGTATCCGCTGAATGCCATAATAATGAAATTTCCGTCAGCAGAATAATATGTATTAGCCGTCAAACTTTCACCTAAACAGTCAGTTACGATGCTCGCTGCAATCTCAGCAATAATCAAATTGTAATCTTTCATCTTTTTTCATTCTCCTTTTCTTGCAAATTTGCTATACTCCTGCGCTCTTTTGTGAAAGCTAGTATCTGATAGGCCTTAACGTTTCTTATATTACAAATCAAAGGAGAGGGACCTCCTTTCTGACCTCTCCCCTTCATTATTCATCTCTTCTTTCTATTCCGCCTCCTTATCCGTAAAGCACAGTTTCACAAGATAATCATGCGCATCGCCCTCAACGAGATAAATATGCTCTTTCGGGAGCTGCCAAAGAACAGGATCCACATCACAACCTTCCGGTACTTCGATTTTGGCATAGGCATCGGTACTTCTGTAGGCTACAGGAATATTCAAACTCCATTCCAAATCAAGTCTATATAAAGGAATATCTTCCGAAAAAACTGCATTCATCTTCTCCCATAGTTCATGCTTCGGATGCGTTCTGTCAAATTCAATGCAACGAATCCCTTCGTTCTCTGCTAATACGTCAAACAACTCACTCTTGATTTTAGATGGAAGTTTTCCGTACTTAAAAGTTCTGAGTGCTGCCTTGTCACGAACAAATCCATTTCCAACTGAATTCAGGATGTACTTCCATGCGGTCTTCACATCTTCACTCTTTCCAAGCAGATAGTTCAAAGCAAGATCCATGGTCATACCGGCAATCTGGGCCGAAAATCCCATAACCTGCGCCTGCGTTTCATCAGGAATATCACTGCAGCTTCTGCGCTCTTCCAGCGTCTGACGATAACCATTTCCCCAGACATACTCAAGATCCACGACTGAATCAGCAGGAAAGCTTACTACATTTCCCGTAAACTGATCGCCGATGGTTCCTGTTCCACAGGTAATATGTGGAATATGATACAACTTGCAGCCACGATCAATATAGTGACGAACTGCAGCACTATCTACAGGTGAAAGCACCAAATCGAACTGTTCAAAAAATCCCCAACCCAGATCACAGATATTAGCATTGATACCAGTTACATTAATTGAGAAACAACTTTTTTCAGCCGCAGCTTTAGCAAGCTCCAGTGCTTTAGGGCGTCTCAGCGAGGTCTCATTAACCATACTGGATCTAGGCAAATTCCAATACTCGTAGGCATCCATATCCACAATCGTAATATCGTTTACACCGCTGTTCATTGCATACTCAACAAGAAGATTACCAATAGTACCGGCGCCAACAATCAGAACCTTCTTTCCTGCCAGTTCCTGAATCGAATGCAGAAATCTTTTATCAATCTCTGCCTTCTGAGTTTCCGTATAATTACGTGTCGTATGAAATACAGACTTTTTTACCTTCTTTCCTGCCACAAAATATTCTTCATCATTCTGAGTCACACACTTTGCAAACATATGCTCACAGACTGCCGCATCAGCAACGAACATATTGCACTCGTAAAACTTAAAATCTATATTCTTAAAGATGGCTTCCCAAGTTCCGTAGCGTGGAGAAACTACCATATAGACACTGTTGTCTCTGGACTGACGCATCATCTCATGATCAACCCCTGACCAAAATGCCTGATACTGAGCATGGGAATGGATGTTTCCGATGATATGCATATCCGGACAGTTCTTTTTAACATACTTCACTGCATTCATCAGGTAATCGGTTGTAAACTCAAATGTACTCGATGTACCAATTCTTTCCTCTTCATACAGGTCACAAACATGGGCGGTATATTTACCTGTAACGACATCTTGTGAAATATTACCAAGAAGAATTCCGCCACATTCATGCATTGGATCGCGGTAGATCATGCCGTTAATCTTACCAATTGCTAATTTATCAATAATAATGTCAGCCTTCTGACCTGACATAGTGTTCTGATTCATATCTCTTTTCATTCAAACTCCTCCCTTAGGCTGCATTCATGAGCATTGTAATCTTACTGCACCAACGTTTATTAACATAGCTCTCAAGCTTTCTGCGATCAGAAATAATTGGCTTGCACTTTAAAGTTCTGATTACTCTCTTCTGCTGTGCCTGTGCATTCTTGAGGGCTTCCATCTTTACCCCCATGATACCGGATGCACAAAGACCGACTGTAACAGAATCTTTTGTGACGTTCTGAAGAGAAAGGGTTTCAATGATATTAGCAATAAAGTCTACCGGCCTCTCTCTCTTACTGTTGTCCCAGCAAGGATGTCCATCATTGTACACATGCGGATGTGCAAACTGATTTCCCATACTTTCCTGATAATATCTACACTGTGCCTGCTGAATCGGAGTGTAGTGTACGTTACCCCTTCTTACGTAAAAAGTAGATCTAGGGAACTGTACATACACCTTACCAGTACGATTAGAATTTTTCAGTGGATAGCCATTGAACTCCATAATGATCGAATTGCCGTCAGCACTATAATATATATTGGAAGTAAGGCCGGATCCAAGGCAATCAATCACAATACTTGCTGCAATCTTAGTAAGGTCCATTGTGTAATCTTTCATCATACTCTCATCCTCCTTCTTACGCTACGATACTAGATACGCTTACCACGAACTTAGGAACCTGACCTTCGCTCTCGATGTGTGCCATCTCTTCTTTGATCGCTGGCTGATTACACAGTGCGGTCTTCCAATCTGCACGAATCGAATCTCCCTCGATGCCAAGCAGTTCGAATGCTGACTTCGCCTCATCGATATGTCCGTCCATAAGCTGATCAATCGCCTTCTGGTTTGAAAAGATCTGCGTAGCCGCAGTTGGATCCTCTTCATAGAACTTACGAATAATGCCCATAGGGCTGTCTGCTGTATCGATATCACAGTTAATGGTTACGCCTCTTACGGTCTCAAGTGTTGCTTTCATTGAGTTTCCTCCTCTTTCTTATCTGTTGTTGTCTCTCGACAGTTTACATATTCGTTATATCAATTTCCGACAACGCCCTCCTTACGCCATCGGAAGAAAAAATTGTTATCTTTTATTCCTGGATACCAATTACTTGGCTGCAACGATACTGGATACGCTTACCACAAATGCTGGAACCTGACCCTCACTCTCGATGTGTGCCATCTCTTCCTTGATCGCCGGCTGATTACACAACGCTGTCTTCCAGTCTGCTTTGATAGAATCACCCTCGATACTGAGCAGTTCGAATGCTGACTTCGCCTCATCGATATGTCCATCCATAAGTTGATCAATCGCCTTCTGGTTCGAGAAAATCTGCGTTGCTGCAGTTGCATCCTCTTCATAAAACTTACGAATGATACCCATAGGGCTGTCTGCTGTATCGATATCACGGTTAATGGTTACGCCTGTTACGGTCTCAAGTGTTGCTTTCATTGAATTTCCTCCTCTTTCTTATCTGTTGTTGTCTCTCGACTACTTACATGTTTGTTATATCAAATACGGAAAAAGCTCTCATTTTGCTATCGGAAATAAAAGTTCTCAAAATACTCTTTTCTATGCTTTTTTGCAAATATCATCTCACACCACCTTATCGCCAGGGTAATACTTTATGCCAGACTGCTTCATACCACTGCTGTCATAAGCCTCAATACTGTCCATAGTTCCAGATACCTTGCCAGAATTACCGCAGTATGCACAGGTAAAGTGCCCCTTTCCGTCATAGCAGGTAACACGTCTACACTTACCACATCGAACGATATCCTTATTCCCACAGACAGGGCAGTGATACGTTCGTCCAACCTGAAGTCCGTTCGTCAGATTAATCTTTTTATATTCAGCTTTAGCACCATCTCTTGAACTATTCGCTACATCCACGTTGTAGTTTCGTTCTCCGCGAAGCATGGTGAGTTTTCCTTTCTCATGTCCCAAAAGGATATCAAAGGATTCTTTGGTTACGCTACATCTTGCCGGAATTCGTTCCTCTACCAGAGGCTCCTTTACTTTTTTGAAGATTTCCATCAATGTTCCCATTTACTTCACACTCCTTTGCTTTTCATAAGTTAATCATACTAAACTCTCTGATTTCACTCAGTTCGGTATCGGAAAGAATAGTTATCGATTTATACCAATCAACGATCTTCCTCTGATCGCTGATTGGTTTTTTTCGTTTGAGTTATCTCTTTATAGAATTCGTCATTGAAAGTGTCGAACCTCGTAGAGAATACAGGCCTCTGTCCACGGCGAAATACTACAATCTGTCCGACTGGAAGATATAAAATTTCATCTAGCGGCACATTGAGCTTCAGGCTAAGTGATCTCGCTGTCTCATAGTTATTCCCACCGAAAAACACATAACTATCGCAATTGTCTATGATTTCGATTGCCTCAGCTTCACCGTACATCCTTTTCAGCTGAGATTCTGACTGCAAAAGAATTCCGAGAAAAGCAATTCCTTTCGCTCTACAGATACTTAATTTCTCCGGCATTTCGCTCACCTTTGCGCCGGTGGCAAAGTCATCAAAGATGATATCCACAGGTATAGGCAACACTCCCGTTTCACTCTCATCAGCAATTGTGAATAACTCGGAAATTGCCTGTGATACAAAAATGTTGGCCAGGCCATGAAGTGCCTTTTTAACAGGACTTGTCGTAATAAAAAGAATGGATTTCTCGCTCGTAAACTTATTAAAATTAATGGACGGCTTGGTTCTCATACTGTTTCTAATGCTGGAAGTAAATGCTCTTAATGTTGGATTCATAGAAACGTAAATCGACTTTGCCGTTTTCGGAGCAGCTTCTTTGAAGGTCTTCCAGCATGTAATCGCATAACAATCAGGTGCCACCTTTTCGATTTTCCTAAATACAGGATCAAGTGAAGTTGTAATGCCGCATCCAGACTCCTCGATTTTCAAGCTAAAATGCAAGTCTAGTACATCCGCAAAAGTTGGTTCATCCTTGGTCATCAATGTTTCTCCAGTCTCTGCACCTAACAACTGCTCAGAACTATCGTCCCAGAAAGGATCTGCTGTACTATGCTCTTTACGCTCATTTGCCATTACAATGCTATGGCATAAATCAGAAATATCTTCCTCTGATTTGACGTATGCCAGGGGATCATAACAGCAATTCCCTTTTTCTGGATTTGAAAAGTCGAGATCATAAACCTTAAAACCCGCAGTCTTGTATAAAAGCATATATTTATCAGCCAAATCTCGCTTAGTAAGAATCACAATTTTATTATTTGGCTTTGTGACCCTCAGTGCTTCCATAAGAGCTGGTTCAACAAATGAAACTGTTTTCCCACTTCCTGTCCCCCCAACGATGAGTACATTTCGATTCAATCCAGTCTCCTTCGGATTGCCACTGTAAATGCAATTGTTTCCAAGAATCATTCTCTCTGTACTACTCATTAGCATTCCTCCAACAATTTTCCAAAATCCACAATTTCGTCTATCAAACCAAATTTCAGACTTTCTTCTGCGTCAAAGTAGTGATCATATCCTGTTGCTTTCTCCACAGCTTCTTCTGTCTGTCCAGTATGTTTTGCCAGAATCTGATTCATTTTACGTTTTGTTTCCAGCAGGGATTCAGCGATAGATTTGATCGACGAACTATTTCCTCCAACACAATTTCCAAGCAAAGGCTCATGAATCATTACTTCTCCGTGGGGAAGTATATATCGACGATTACCACAAGCAAGTAAAACTGCCCCCATAGAATAGGCTCTGCCAATACAAAATGTACGAATAGGCGCCTTACTCGCCTGAATAACATCGTAATATACCATTCCGGAATTAATGCAACCACCAGGTGTATTAATTAAAAGGTCAATCGATCTGCTCGAATCCTGCATATTTAAAATCATAATTTTTTTCACAAATTCACACGCAGATTCTGCATTGATTTCACCCTCAATGAATACTTTGCGATTAGACATGAGCTTTGCATCAGCTGAAACCTGAGAGATTCCATTAGAGCTCTTCTCAATAATATTCATTAAGCTGCACCTCCTTCCTGCTTTCCGTCAAATGGATTCACTTTGATTTCTTCAGAAGCTACATTAATATCCCCTTCAGACTCATCATCAGAGTCGTCTGTAATACCGAGTCGTGTTGCAAGATGAGCAATCATCGCTTCAATATCGGTTCCTTCCATATCTTCCCCAACAACCTCAGTACGCATGGACTTTTCTCCTTTCATTCTTTACAACATTTTTTAATCATTATTAACACGTCGGTGTTTCATCCCGTAAACCTTTAGCCGTTTTGCGGTCGCTGTCAGCTGAACTCTACGCCCCAGCCACCAGGCGGTACGTTCATCTCTGAAGTACAGGTATAGAATACAAAAATTTCAAAATATCTTCAGTTTCGTATCGGAAAAAAAGGTACAAAAAAAGAAGTCTACGATTTTTTTTGTAAACTTCTTTTAAAGGCACATATAAAATTGAAGTGAGCTAATGTACTGCTACACGAAAAGTAAGTAATAGTAGCACCTATTCAGCAAACATCCCTACCATTGTGTGACAGCTTGCTATTCAAAATCATCTTCGAATATGCAATTCAAATCAAAACCACTGGGAATATTGTTGCAGAAATCTGAAAGCAATACCTCCATATCCGGAACATACTTTCTGAACAACTGATCCAAATAATAGAGTGTATCTTCCAAATATTCGTTCTCGCCATCAATGCTGAAATGCATTGAATAGCTTCTATCCCTCTTTGACTTGATTTCTAGCAGAATATCAATCGGAATCTTTTCAGTAATATTCGTCGGAAGATGTTCTAATAACCAGAAGGCTTCACAATAAGCCTTCTATCAGTATGTAACCGATAACTAATTATTTGTTCGCTTCAATTTCCTTTTTATACGACTCAAGGACACGCAACGTCTCCTTAATCATTGGATCGTTGATGTCTAACGGCATTTCAAGTTCAACTGGTGTATAGCTATTCCAGTTGCGATCAAAAATACCATCTCCATAAAGATTTTTCTGGCAAAGAACAAAAATATCTTTCCCCATTCCTATTGCCATTCCAGTTTCTAACTGCAACCAAGCCGACGAGTACCTACGGTGCATCGCCTCGGACTCTTTCTCGGAACCTTCTTTATCTCTATAAAAATACGCATGACTGCGTTCAAGACCTAACACAATAATCCCATGACAGCCTTCAATGCAACGTCTTGCTTTCTCCATCGGATTTCTACGATCAAAATCAGTCATTACACAGCGAACCGGCTTTATTCCAATCTCTTTAAGCTTATTACAAAACTCTTCAATAAACTCCGATTGCTCGAATGTATGTGGAGTAATAGTACTAATAAACATAGGAAAGCTTGCTTCTTGCTGTGTGTTTACCACCTCGTCAGCGATATCTTTATTTTTACGAAAAATCGCCTTGCTTACTTTTGTTTTTAAATATCGTTCGATAATCAGATTGACATTTTTGTAAATATCATCTGCATCCGAGTCCAAATAATTGTTTTCCATACCGGTATCATGTACCAAACGATTTCTTTTCAGCCGGATTTCATCTGCCCGCCTCATAATATCCTCAATTGCCGTTGAGTCAGTAGATGTCAGTTCGAACCTTGACGATCCATTGTTCAATGTATTTCTCAATCGAGCAATCAAAGAGCTGATTTCCTCTGTGCTCACATTCACTTTAAGAAGAACTGTCAAAATGTCTTTTAATATCGATTCCACAAACACTGACGACCAAATAGACGCAGACAGCAATTCTCTATTTTCAAATGCTTTCAAACAATTTGAAAGATGAATCCATGTGATATCTTGAAAGTAGTCTCGTTTCTTTATTATTTCTTTATAAGTCATCTAAGATCACCTCACATCAGGCAATTTTTGAGTGCCTTTATCTTACTAAGCTTATGCTCTTTTGTATCAATAATCATTCCATCCTGAATAACTACATCCGCCTGTGCCGATACATCAGCATAACAAAGTTCCAAAATCTGTTCCCAGCTCTCTTTGTTCGGTTGAAAATCATCAATATCAATCTTTTTCAGAGTCTTTTCTATATGTTTCTGCATATTTTCTTTAGTAATCGGTACTAAATACATATTCTCACGATTATACTCTTCTTCTGGAAGAACCCAGGAAATAAAGTCATCATGATGCTTAATGTAAAAACATATTTCCTTTATATCAGCATCGGAATATCCCATTTCCTTCAAAATAGGGCATGCCACCTTTGCTGATTTCTGTGCATGGCCATAGAAAACCAATCTGCCTTGCTTCTCCATAGCAACAATTGGTTTTCCAATATCATGAAAGAAAGCTGCTACCCGCAGTAATGCAGGTGCAGTTTCCTTAATTCCTGCAACTGTATGCATGGTGTGTAAAAACAAATCGTAACAGTGATGTGGGTTTCGTTGATCAAAAGCAACCATTACAGCAGCAGTTTCTCCAATAAGAACTGATACCTCATCCTTCGTCTTTAATGACCAAAATAACAGCGGATTAATTAACGAATATTCAAACTGTTCTCTCATCATCTAGCTACACCAGCCTTCTCACCTTTGGACGATTCCTTTGCCGGACATTTTTTAATGTGTTCCATCTGGTCTCTCAATTTACTCTGAATAATAACTGACAATCTGTGATTTAAATCCACCAGATGAATGGCTGAACCTAAACTCAATAATCGAAGAGCCATCTCTTTGCCATCTTGCTTCTGATAAAAGATGGATAAATGATAGATTCCAGTTTCAGAAATGAATTCGCAGCATTTTTTCCAAGGAGAAAACTCTGATAATACACGATCTGCAAATCCTGGTTTATCTTCAAATTCAATCTCAACTTTATCCATTTGTTGTTCACGATATGCTTCATGGAAAGCTTTTGTTTCATCAGAATCAAATGTTTTGCCTATATCCTCAATAGATATACATTGTGATAGATTATAGACCTTCAATCCCTCTTTTCTTCTACATGACAGGAAATAGCCCTTAAAACAATTATCCCGCTTCGAATACTCAACCAATATTGGCTTATAATTACCGGAAACAACATTTTTCTTACTGGAAATATATTTTATTTTCACAATATGTTCGCTGCTAATGGCGTCAAGTAACGGAACCAACACGGTACTCTCTTTCCACTCTTTTTTTGGCGAGAATTTGTATCGATCATAATAGTTAACTACATCCATCGGAAATGGTCTTATATCAATTGCCATCTCTGCCAAAAGTAATTTTATAGAGATGATTTCTTTCTCACTCAGAAAATAATGAATTTTTTCATCTTCAACGATTGTCTTAATCCAGCGAATTTCTACTTCTGACAATGGAATGACATCACGATACATATCAACTTTGGATAATGTCTCATATTTAGATTTGTAAATTGTTGTTCTATTCAGGGTTTCTTTTAGCATGAACCCGCCATCTTTCAACAATTCAACAAAAGTCTTTCCCTCCCTGAAAGATATTCCCAACATTTCTGGACCACACTCATCCTGGTATTGATACATAACTGTCTTACACAATGATTCAAGTTCTTTTTCTGTGTATCCACCAGAATGACTACAAATTTCACAGAATATGGCAGCAAAAATATGATAATAGGCACTAAAAATTTCATTGAACAGTTTATCGTGTTCCGTAGCCTTTATACCATCACCCAGTAATGATAAAAACTTCTCATCTGTTCGCCATATCTCTCTTTCAACTTTCGAAGTCTCCGTCTCGTCTTCAAACTCTTTGTTAATTACCCGACCGACAATTTGTTTAATGTCCATCTCGACAGAAAAGCCTTCATCATCATATCCAGTACAGGAAATAACTCGAGAATAAAAACTTCTAACAAACGGAATAACCTCTTTTATATCAGCTACCACTACACCAAAATCAATATATCCGTCTTCTTCATTTACAACAATTGTTCCATTTCTGGATTCTCTATAAATCCGATTCAGAATATAGTAATCTGTGTCCTTGTTATAATTGATTCGCACATGAAGTTCACGGAATATAGAATTCAATCTATCAATGTTCCGTTCCTGCACTGATCCTGACGAAACTCCCCATGTGTACTCCATTAATAGTTTCGCCTTGTTAATACTTCTATCAATATCCACATTGATTTCTTCATCTGTAAAATATGTAGACATGCATTTTTTAACATCATGGTCGTGGTAATATTGAATGGATTCAATAAACTCTAGCCTTAAAGGCGCACAACTTCTTTTGAATGGTTCATAGTACATCAAATACTCTCTGCCATTTATAGAACTAATTCTTAATTCCAAAGGATAACAGAGAATGGTAGTTTCAATATCATCTCGTTTATATGATATCAAACACCATTCATTGCTCTCGATTGCAGCCATCAAATCAATAGCATTATAGTCATTTAGCGAATGCATATAGTATTCATGCTTAATTCTAATAGAACTGTTATCACTTGTTTTCATTCGGTCCAATAAAAAGGTACCTATCTCGCCAAACAAATATGTTTTAGAATAAAAATCCAAGGCATATCGAATGTGATCAGAAAATCTATCATCTGCTTTACATCCCGCTTCCAATAGTCGTTTAATTGTCAACTTTGAAAGATACCAGTTATGATCTCCCTGCTTGCTTTTAGAAAATTCTTCGACTGCTTTTACCAATTCATATTTCAAATATTCTTCATCTACCGGAGTGTTAATCTTATTAATACCATTCCGGAATTCATCAAGTAATTCCGAAGAAAAAATAAGTTTTGAGTTATTTTGATCACACTGAATCACTCCAATATTATAGGGACGCTGCAATCTGTTATTTACATTCTTGACAAGAGATTCTTTATCGATTTCTCCTGCGTTACAATCATCTTCGTCAAAAAAACTCTGTTCATAAAACCTTGCCAAATCAGAGCTTTTCATTCTGATAGTAGCAGCACGAATTACTATCTTTAGTTTACGAATCTGCTCATCCGAAAATCCAAAATCTTCTGCCTTTTCTACTAATAAATCTTCGTTACTATAATATCCTTGTAACTGTTCTTCGATTTCCTGTCCCACATGCATAGATTTTACTACTCGGATTACAAGTTTTTCTTGAATATTAACCTTGCTTTCAAATCTTGCTGCAGCAGAACCATAAATATTTAGCGTATCCGTTCCATCTTCTAATTGAAACAAACTGTTCAGTGCTGCCAATGTATGAAAGAAGTAATACATAAAAGCTGGACGATCTGTTCCACAAAACCGATAGACTCTATGAAACGGGTTTATGCTCATAGATTGCGAATCACAGGAAACAAAAGTTATATGTTTTCCTTCTTCTATTCCTTTTTTTGGATTTTTCCGTTTTTTTATCTCTGACCACTCCATGTAGTCGTTCAGGAAATCATTCAATCGCTTCCGATCACTGTCATATGTACCACGTGAAACTGAATACTCGCTTCTATCTTTGAAGCCATAGGTATAATAATCCCGTAGCATATTTTTAAAACTACTGTTGAATTTCTGATTCGTTATATATTCTAAATGTGTTGCCACGTTTTTCACCTACTTTCAACCCACTCTGCGTTATACTTTTGTCCGTTTTCGTCCCAACGCACAAGCTTTTCTCCTTAAGTGAAGGGTTACAGTCACTATACCCCTTCACCATATAGTTGTTTTGCAAAAACAATCTTACCCTAACGCTAACTCAATAAGTCTCATGAAGCCGTGTTTTTCCAGTAACATTTCGGTTATTGCGTTCTTTTGCTCCAGACTAATACGATGATCTTTGTTTCCATGAGCAGATGGATTTCGAATATCCTTCACTGCCATTATCATCTTTTTGTGTTCAACCCATTCATCCGTTTTCTTTCCTGTTACTTTCACCAACTTATCAATTGCCCACTTTTTATATAGTGGGAACACGAAGGAGCCTATTGTCAACCGTTGTTGCTGTGTAACTGGCAGAGTAATAATATCCTTCCATTTATACTTCTCATCCTTGTTTTCAGGTTTTCTCATATCCGTGTCAAGAGACTCAAAGCTATTTCCGTAAATACTGATATGGTATTCTTTTAACAAACTTTCAATCAGTTTGCAATACATAATAGTTACCGGGCTAAAATCTATCTTATCAATATCATCTCCAACAGCGCCTCTCATAAACAATTCATCTAATTGGTGTGCAAAGCCTAATGAGCGTAAGAAGAACTCCGGCAAATTATATTGCTCCATAAATTCTTCATACTCATCATCAGAGACTCCTAGAACCGCTGCATATGAACTAGAAATAGATGTATTATATCCAGAATTTATCGTTGCTTCTGCAAAGTCATCACCTGCACGAGGAGACTGTAGTGTTATTGACTCTAAGCTTTCCTCCATGTCCGCAACATAATTATCCATAGCTCTAGAAATACTATCCTCGGATACATCTACTTCTCCAGCATTATCTAGCAACTGAGGCAAGTAGTTACTTAATCGTGGTAATTCCTGAATGCCTTTTATAAGCACTGTACGATCATTCGCCGTAATTATTTCATTCAAAGTATTAGTAATACTTTGAATATTTACATGATTAATCGTAGTTTTACCATTAAAAATATTACCTGACTGAGATGTGCCAAGGAGGCTTTTTAGCGCCTCTTTATCCTTCGCATTTATTGCTAAGCCAGCTAAAAATTCATTCTGAACCTCTGGAGCAGCCTCTTTAAAATACTGACGAATATACTGTAAACTCATAGGATCCATTGACATTTCTTCATTGTCTTGTTTTCTTTCTGCCTGTAATTGGATTGAAACTTCATGTAATCTTACTTCTGTTGCCTGACTTCTAAAGAAATCAAAGTAGAACATTGTCGAAAAACCATATCTTTGCTTTTCTTCATTTACCTTCAAGATACCCCGAGCTATTAACACTTTTAAAGCAGACTCAATTGCGCTAGGTGACTTAACAGCGAAAAACTCTCTGATTCGTCTAATGGAAACATCAGATTTATTTCTATCATGAATAAGTTCATGTGCAATAAATATCAAATAAGGAATCTCTTCTTCAAGATTTTTGGTATTGTGCAAGACCAAAAGATTTCTAACAAGTCCAACTTCACTATTTAATAGTTCATAAGCAACTTGTGTAATATCAGAAGGATACAATTTTTCCCTTCTATTAAAGTCGCCTCGCATAATCTTGTTAAGTAGTTCGTTACCAAACAGTTTTCCACAAATTGCATTTCCACCAGTATATTGATATAGCAAATTCAATGCTTCTGGAGACCAAGGACTATTATTTTCTGAGATATCTCCCCATATGCTTGCATCTTCCATCATGGCTTTAAAATCTTTCGGACTTAACTGACCAATTGGCACATTATTATCAGCAGTTTTCTGAATAAATCCGCGCCAGTTTTCATCATTTTCACAGTTATACAGGCGCACAAGAGCATCCGAACCACAGAGCACAAGTTTAATGCTATTTTGATAGTTCATAATATCATTACAAATATTTGTAAACTCTACGGTATCTCCTCTCCATTTTTCAACAATTTGCTGGAATTCATCAAACAAATACCACACCTGACAATTGTTTTCCTCAAGAATCAGAGACACCCCAGCCAAAATATCTCGTACGCTTCCTTCAGCAGATATTATTTCCTCTATTTCTTTTCTTGCATTTTCGTTTAGCTTTTCACCTACAATGCTACATCTCATTCTACTTTTCAATTTAAGCGTAATATCAGAACCAAATGCAATTCTCAATGGACTAATAAATAAATATCTCAATAGCTCATATGCATTTTCAAACGATACGTTTTCATCGTCATAAATCATATTAACATTGTAATCATTTCCATGTCTATCATCTGCAATAGAAATAGCTACAATTCCTTTATTTTCATTTCTTGAATATTCCTCTATATATTCATTAGAAATGTAATTTACAAGTGATGATTTTCCAACTCTAGATGGTCCATATATAACTACCAATTGTTGCTCTAGATATTGTTGTATCAACTGCTTTTCTAATTCTCTTCCATATCCCTTTATTGTTTTGGAAAACGCAGGAACATTAGTTTCATACTTTGTAATACGTGAATACAATCTATCTTTCAGAACAAGCATATTGCCGACTTCTTTATAGACATATTTAACTTTAGAATCACATATAATCTTGTTCTCAACAATCACACGAAGAACTATAGTAAGCAAATCACCCGCTTTAATATTTGTAATAAGGCTGTTGTGTAATCTATAATACTGTCCACATACATCTCCCGGTCTTAGCTCAACAATATTAACAAACTTTGCACCTTCATAAGAGACCAATGCGCCTTCGTTTATTGCAACCAGAACATCTAGACTCGCTGAACTAGCTTCAGACGAGTTGTTAAAAGATACCGTTGAATTGCTGCCTTCTGCCTTATTCTCAACACAGAAAAAGACGCTAAAATCTTCTATTGTTTTATTAACAACCGATACAGATAAATTTGCACCGGCCTTCAAATTTTTTATTTTTTCATCTACAGAGCGAACAAATGCATATTCATAATCTGAACAATTTTGCTGCATATTCCATCTGTCACGCCAAGATACTAATTCAGTGAGTACCTGCATTTCCGATGTGCACTTATTTACGATATTTAAACACTCTTCCAAAGGAATACAAAATCTCTTAATAATATCCTCTGAGCAATTAATCGCCGGATGTCGAAGAATAGAAATAATCTTGTCCTTATTATCAACCCATCTATCAAATGCAACACCCGGTTTTTCCAAAACACTTTGTTCTGCTTCGCTCATTCGTTCCAATATTAAAGGATTAGATTTATTAATTTCATTTAAGAATTCAAAAACCTCAAACACATCTAATAGAATTTGCATTCTTGTGTCCATTGAAATTCCATCTTCTATGCAAATTAATAAACATCCATATTCAATTAACAACTCATTGTACGAAAGACGACTCTTATTTCCATTGGGCACTTTACTTTCAACTTGACGATATATATCAAACAAATCATCTGGTTTCTTCACAAAACTGAAGAGTTGTTTATACGAACTCAACTTAACAAGATTTTCCGTTTCAGCATTTAGAATAGCTTTATATGCAGATACTGCTTTTGAAATACCAATTTCATCCTTTGACAAAAACATATTTATAAATGATACTGCCTCTGCATCTTTTTCAATAGCAAGTGTCTGTAATGTACTATTATTTACCATAGAAAAATAATGCAATTTTCCAAGCAAATAACTGTCCAGATTCTTTACATCTTCCCTCCACTCCCTTGGCAAAGCATTCTTATCAAGTATGTAAGAAAAGGCTTCCGTAGCTTCCTCTTTCTTTCGTTCCAATGCATATCTCGCAGCCAGCAAGTAATAATAGACAGCCAGATCATCGTAGAAATGAAAAACAGGTAGCCAAAGCTTAATCTCTTCTATTTCAATTTTTCTTTTCTTTACATCACTCAGCAAATTAATAATAATCGTCTTTTTATAACTTGTTGCACTTAAAGCTAACATGAATAATTCCCAATGTTTTTTTAATTCCATTGGATAAGTTTGCAACGCATGCTTTAAATATATATAACTTTTTTGAGCCTGACCTTGGTGATTCAATCTACATATTCCATTAATCAGTTTTTTTACATCCACAAACTCTTCTTCCGATTTTAGCTTAATTGCCTGAAGCTCTTGAAGTATAGAATAAGCTTTTGACGCACAAATACTAAAGCTAGAAAGATCAGCAACCTTGTATTCATCATTAATAAATCGATCAATAATTTGAATATTAAAATCTCTATAATTAGTTTGATCTTCAATATTACTTATAAGCTCTAGTGCTCTTAAATCATAATCGTTTGCATTACAAATAAACTGCTCCCAATTATTGGAAAGCAATCCCACCAAAAAGATAACTTTATGGAACTCCGTTTCTGTATCTATATTCCAAAACTCAATAATAGATTTCTTGATTGCCTCATAATCAGAATAGACTGAATTAAGATGCTTATTGTGGCTCATCATAGAAACAACTTGATCTTCGCTGTTGTTGCTTGCATTTCCTTCTAACAGAAATTCAGAAATAAAAATTCTAACATAACGATTTTTGACAAAGACTGCATCATTATACATGTTTTCATCTCTATTCAATTGTTTTTGATAAAGCAAACTAACTAATTCAAGATAATCCTTCAGTTTTGTATCGTTTCTCCAATCATTTATAACTTGAGGAGCATTTTCCGCTTCACTGCGGTAATTTGGAGAATACTGTATTTTCAGCATTTCCTTTATCAGCTTACTTCTATAAATAGCATCTGTTCTATTTCGGGCATACTCTACGTCAATTTCAGGATAGTTTTTTATACAACGCAAATAATCCCTTTTAAACTGAGCGTTCTCTATCCCAGTTAGGGAGTCATCATTCAAATCATCTGAACAACACCATGCCAGCATCTTCAAAATCTCATTCTCTACACTTGAACAATTCCAATATTCAGAGTTAACAACAGCCTGTATTTCTTCTTTGTAACGATTCTGTTCCAACAGAATTGCAAAAGTTGATAAAATAAACGACTTGTTTCTGCCACTAGCTTCAAATGAGATATACTTATCAAATTCAGGTTCAAGATCTACTGAGCACTCTCTCAATAATGCAGCGGCAATTTTTAAATATACAATCTCTCGTGTTTCACAATAACAATCCAAGCATGTAGTATAAAATCCCTGATAATCTTGTTTATCATTTCTAATAGAATTAAGTTCAAAATCATCATTTGAAAAAATATGATTTTTGCACACTGCAGTATCATAAAACAAATTCCAAAATGTAATCGGAGCTTTGCCTATCATACTTTGCGTGAGGCGCAAAAAATTGACCGGATATTTGCCATTTAATAAGCCTTTCCATAAACTAATATAGAAATCTGCAAATCCTTTTGTTGCATTTGGATGCTTTACCAGACCAATCATTATTCTTTCAATCGAATCAATTCCATATCGTCCAATATAACTAGCTATTATTGAAAATCTCAGATTATCTTGATGGTCATTGTTATCCGTTCTCAGAGCCATTTTCACTAATTGTTCCCAACAATCGTCTTTATCCCCGCTTGTAATCATACTTTGGATTATAGTATCAAATGTACGTGGTTTGAGATTATATTTATTAGATCCCATAGGAATTCTCATAATATCCCGAGCCCATTCAATAAAATCATCAAATTCGCTACTGTCGTACACTCTTAGTGCTCTTTTCACAACCTCGTAATGGTTGGACCACATTTTTGCAAGTTCAACATTATAGTTTTTGTAAGCTAAAATTCGAGTATCTTCTATGAGCTTTCTATGAGCATCGAGATAAAAGGCTCTAAAAGGTGCTAACAAATAAGCGACTTTGAGCCATTCTTTTTTATAACAATACAAAGCAATTAATGCACTTATAGCATTATGATCTGTAAATGCCAGACCGTTCCGCAGCGCTGCTTCTGCAACATTTATCGGAATACTCGTCTCAAAAATGTGGAAAGCGTCTTCTGAAACATTAAATGCTTTAAAGTTTTCACATAAAACCAATCTTAATAAAGAAAGTTTCTTATCCGTACTCAAATTCGATTTTTGAACATATGCAATTGCATCTACAAAATTTCGTGAACTACAGAGAGACAAAACATATGTTTCCCCATTCGTAACGTTGTTTGTATCACTATGTTTTATGATCCATTGTGTAATAAACTGCAAACCAAGTTTTTCACAGTTTTCAACGAAATTATCCAATTCATCCGTGTCTGAGAACTCTTCAACAATATCTGCTACATACTCTTCACAATACAGATCTTCAAGCTTTATTCTTGTCTCAGGATCTAATCTAAATAAAGCAATAGCTCCAGCACAGTTTATATCTTCTGAAAAGTGTTCCATAACTTCGTTTTGCATCAAAGCATGTAATTCCTGCCATGCTTTTTCATTCTCTTCACTTATTCCATCCTTAAGTAGTGATAAATAAAGATAATTTACCCACGGGAACGCCTTTTTATATCGCTTGGTTTGTTCGCAAATTTGTATAAATGCATTTCTCAGAATCAATTCTTTCTCTTTGCTGCCAAAAAGAGGGCATGCAGGATTATAGATTATCTCCGTGTAATAATTCTCCGGATATTCCCAGTAAACGGACGCCAGAACTCTGAACAGAGTTTGATCAATCCCCGTCCTTGAATATTTCCACCAATAGTAGTTCGTAATTTTCTCTGATATTTGCTCTCCAATTCCTGAATGATACCATGACATGATAGCAATGTCGTTCGGGCAAATACTTTCTTTTAGAAACTCTACTAATGTTTGACATTCCGGAATCATTGTTTCTCCAAAATATCCAATAGCACAAGTAAGTGTATTAATGTCGTTTAAATCCAAACATCTCCCAATAATTTTTCTCTGCAAACGCTCTGTCACATTAACGCGACCAAAAGATTGATTTATTTTTAGGAGGTAAATCAAATGGTCAATTCTAGAGTACTTTGAAGCTTCTTCAATATATAAATCTATACATTTTTCATGCTTAGTTATTATTAACCATAAACATGTTGCATAAACTGCTATTTCATTCTGTGCGGTCCAAAAACGTTCAATGATAGCATTCCAATAAAGATTTAAATTCTTTTTTCCATTGTGAATATCCGCAAAGACACGCTTATACTCTTCTAATGGCATTGGTTCTATAGCGCTCTCAGCACCTAACCGCATAAGCACATCATTATCCTTGAATTGTTTTAAATCGGCAATCGTTTCCGTTTCAACAAGTAACCTCTGGTATTGATTCAAACTAATATGATTGATATCTTCACCTAAATATCCTCCTATTGCTTTAAGTAGAATTTCAATTCCATCTGCTCCAAAATCCCGTGGACCATATTTTAAAATTGCTTCATGCCGCAATATGTCTTCATATGTACCTTTCAACAGCATATTTTTCATCGACAAAAGAATTTTTTGAATTTCTGCCTCTTTTTGTCCCGGTGTTTCTTCCTCATAATTATCGCTTTTAAGCACAATAATACTTGAACAATTCTTATCATTGATAACAACATTCTTTTTCATCTCAAATGTATTCCCATAATAATTTGAGATAAACTCTTCAATACTGTTAGCAAACTGCTTGTAATCGTCTATCCCCAAAGAGTCTAATACTTTCGGCATTTCAGAACCCAAAATAAAACTTTCTGACGATATAATATTTCTTAATCCATTTTTAACTTTTTCCTTTAATGTTTCATCAAATAATATTGGTTCACTTTTAGGAAGTTCTGATTTCTTTTCATCAACCTCAGTGAATTCATCCGCGCTCTCAATAAGAACATATATTTTCGGATATCTTTTGCCGTTAATAAATACTGTCTTTTTAGGCACAAACATATTCGGCATATAATACTCAATAAATTCATCAATAGTGGCAGCATATTCCTTATACTGTAAAATTCCAAGATTTCTAAGCAAATTAGGCACCTTTGCAGCTTGAATAAAGCCATTTACTGATATTTCATTTAAAAAGTTTTCTTTCAATGCAATTACAGTTTCTTCATCAAGTACTTTCGCATTGTTTAAATTTGACATCAAAACAGCCGGATAGGTTCTGTCATTAATCGTATACTTTTTCTTAATTGCAAATTCCTTTTTATAGTACTTGCCAAAAAAATCAGATAAAGAACTCGCATATTTTTTATAGTCAATTCCTTTATCCAACAAAAGTCCTGAAATCACTGATGCATCCAAATAAGAATCCTTTCCCATGGAAGAAACTATCAGTTTCAAAACAGTTTCACGTATATCTTCTTCCAAGACAACATATTCTATATCTATCGTCTCTAGCTTTACGTTGACCGCTTTTGTTCGACCACCTTTCCAAGGAATAACATCAAATTCCACCTTAGCTCCAACCTTTAAAAAAGTCCCCTTTTGCAGACTAGTAGTATCGTAATAATAATTTCCGTCACCGGTTTTAATAAAGCCATATACACCCTTTGGATTTTTTATAACAGACAAAACTTTTCCTCTCATATGCATCCTCACCCTTCTAACCATTTCAACAAATTATCATTCATCTTCTTTGGGGATACTTTAGAAGAATCATGCTTTATAGATGCCTCTCCCGTATTAACCGGAACATATCCAGTTGCAGAAAGAATACTTGTTCCCCCTTGAATCACAAAATCATCAACCGTTTGTTCTGTTAAATTTTTCTTCCCACTATCATTGTAAATAAGATCTATCTTAGTGTATCCTTCTTTTTCCGCTTTTTCGTATCCACCGATAATTAATGTTTCAAAAGCTTCTCTAACCCTTACATTTATTGGATGCACCATATCTTTAAATGTCCCAACTTTTGTCTGTTTACTGGGCATAGCCAAAAAGGATTTTCCATCCGCTTCTAAAACCTTTATATCATGAATAACAACCATATTGTCCAAGTTTATGGATGCAACGCCTCGCATTTTTGTTCCTGAATTTTCTATTCTTCTAATTTGAATAGCAGTGATTAACATTTGTTACCATCCCTTCATCTTTATTATTTTCTTCATGTATTTGGTCCTATTTATTTGTTATTAATAGTAAATTTAACGCCTCACGATCATAATATATCAAGTGAAACTACCGTCTTTCACATTAAACCTATTCTTATTCATACTACTTACTATACTTTATATTATCGTTCGTCATTAGCTTGTTCTTCCTCATCTGGAATAACTTCTACTATATCTTCAATATCGCAATTTGGAACATCGCATATCTCCACCATAACATACACATGAATCTCTTCATCTTTCCAAATTTTGCAAAAACATTTGTGGTAATACCAGATACCTGCGCAGCTTATCTTTTGACATATCTTTATCTATTAGCAGGTTTCAAAGTTTATTATATGATACTCTTTTTTCTTCTACATAAATTTCCAAACATCAACTAATAGCAACAATATCTCTAAGTCATATTGTATCACTACCTCACGCCAATAACAATTTTTAATTATCAATTATCTTAGTAGATATGTATTTGACCTTGGATTTATGAAATAGAAAAAATGATAAGTTCTTCTGTCGGAGTGTCGCAGAAATCGATTACTGCAATTATCTTGAAAGTTGCTCTTGGAAATACTTCCTTACACTTTTCAGTTTCAATAAAACAATTTATATCATTCAATGTAAAATTCATCTTTAGTTCTCCTAAGCAATTGCTACATTTTCGATAGAGTCAATGCTGACAAGTACTTTCCACTTCTCAGTAGCCTTCTTTAATACAGTACACAACACAGTTGTTCCAGGATTTAATCCTCCAAAGTGAGCAAAAGCCTCTTGACCATCTTCTAAGGCAAGGAATATGCCTTTACTACATCCACCTGTTACGGTACCTCTAACACCATCACGAATATTAGTACCTTCTTCTTCATAATCCCAATTCCACATAACATATACCTCCCTGTTTTTCACTGATATGGTGATTCATATTCTTCAACTCAAGCAATCTTTCACATTCACAGAAGCAATACTTATAAGCATTTCAGGTAATAAAATATTTATAGTAGTCTTCCCTTTCCATAAAGAGTAACTTTTTCTCTTATCGCCTAAGCAAAGAATATCAAACTAAAAAAATTTGTTCAGTTCCGTATCAGAAACAAAAGTTATCAAAAATCACTATTGGACAAACAATTCTCAGGTAATAGCAGACGATTTTAGTTATTGGTAAATATAAAAATGTCAGAAGCCACATTTTCTCCGTGACTTCTGACACTTAATTTATTTACACTGTCCTTACACCCAAATCAGCTCCTCTCTCCGGCTTATCTTTTCCCTGCTTTTCTTGAATAATTTTTTTATTGATTTCCAGACGTTCATGAATAGATGGCTTCTTTTCTTTTCCTACCGTTGCCTTCTTCTGTGGTACAGATTTTCTTTTCGTTTTCCCTGCTTCTTTCACATTTGCTTGCTTCTCTACACCAGTCACAGCAGTTGCTCTGCTCTCTTTCTTATCTGCTATTTGCTGTTCCCGGCGTTCCTGTACCCCTTTTTCTTCCAGACTACAAAAACTCTGCAGATACGGCAAAACATGATTCTGCATATCTGTCAGATCCTTCCATATATTTCTGGAACTCTTCACTCCCTTTACCTTTCTGATAATTGATCCAGCTTTCATCCGTCAGTCTCATTTCATTCTGCAGCTTTAACTGGCTGAGAAGACCTCCGTTTCCAGTGCCAATATCTATTTTTCCTTTGAAATGATGCAGCATCTGGTCGCTTTTTTCTGCATAATATACGGTAAAAAACATCTGAGCCGTTGTCGTTGGTTCATTGGTTTTGGGATTTCTGTCAGCATACCATGCTTTGTCCTGTTCTGCGGTCTTGGAATCCAAATCCGATAACTTCTGGCATCGTGGATTCATGAACTCACTTTTCTCACAGTAATTGACATACACCATCGGCTCCATATCTTTCGGAAGTTCCGTTTCGTAGGACTTCAATCGTTCGATCAATACTCCGGCACGGACGGACAAATCACATTCTTCCTCTACAATGTCCTTCAAATAAGAAATATAAGAATGTGTATTGCCACTCTGCAAATCCAACATCACCTCTTGTACCGCATTTTCTCCGATCTCCACATTATCCCGATACTCATACGGATCAAAAGCTTCTGCAATCTCATCCAGTGCCTCTGCCAGCTGTTCTGTGGTCATCTTCTCTGGATACATTGCTTCTCGAACATCCCTCATCGGTACATACTTATAGTCCGGCAATGCTTCATGAATTTTCTCAATCCCTTCCCGTACCAGTGCAAGTTCTCCATAAAATCGAACATCGTCCATCAGATTTCCAAGTACTGTATTTCCTTTTACGATTGCAAATTCAGCATCATCATAGTAACTGTCTTCCGGATCACGATAGATAATCCCCATACTACATACTCGATAGGCATTTTCAGGATTCTCCCTATATTTTTCATAGACCGTAGCAATCTGATTAACATCAGTACTTTTTTCATAAGCTCCCATATCATGGAACTCATCGCATTCTGCAGCAAAGTATTCCAGATACGATTCTTTCTTCGGTGGCATATTGTTGAGGACGTTATCAATCATGTTGTAATTTGCCTCTTCCAGTTCTTCTACCTTTGCCAATGGCTTATATTCGCCCTGGCTTTTCTGAATCTCTACCATTACAATCTCATCCATTTCTTCTACTTTTTCCATCAACTGACCATAATCCCCACGGATGCGTTCTCCAGTCCAGCCTTCGTCTTCCAGCAGTTCCTCTGCCGCTTCTTCAATAGAAATTTCATCATTTTCATAGACGCCACCATCCATCAGACGGAAATCTTCATCGTAAAAGGAATAATCGTATCCTTCTTCTGACCTCTGAATAGCAAAATACCGTTCTCCTACCTCATATGCCAGTTCACTAAGAACCTGTTCTTCCAGATTCAGGAAAGAATCCAGCTGTTCAAAACTGATACTTTCTACAAAATGAGCGGTTACTTTTTCCCCGTCATTCGGAACTACGATATCACTGACTGACAGGGAATGCCCACGGAAATCTTCCGGTCTATCAATGTTGAACCTTTCAAAAATATCATCCAGTGACATATTTCCCAGTAATTCGCCAACATAGACCAGCTTATAATCTTCTTTTTTTATCTGCATACCATGACTTTCAATAAAACGCATATTCATAAATGTATAGTTTTCGCCCGGTGAATCATCCTTGATCTGATAAATACCAAAGGTTCGCCTTGTTCCTAACAGCAGGTTTGCCTCTTTTAAAGACTGAATCTGTGGATATTTTTGCATTTCCCATTCCAGGTTACGAAAACGCTCCAGTTCTGTCCTAGACATCTGATAATACTCTGGTCCTCGTTCAATTTCCATGCGTTCCGTGACATAGACCGGTGAAGAAAAATTAGTGATCAGATAAATATCTGCTCCAGCATCGTATAATTTCAGTGCTTCTTCCTGCTCAATGACACTCATAGGCTCCTGAAATGCTCCAAAATCTTCATCTGCATAATCCAGATCCTGATCCCTTATCCGTTCCCACATCTGTAATTCCATGCCAAACAGCCCTTCGTGTGCCTGTATCATTTCTTTACTTGCATACTCTCCCTTACCGCCATCGCTGCCCAGACAATAAATCTTAGAACCCATCCTGTGATAATCTAAGGCTGCTTCCTTTCTAAGCGGTACCATATCCTCTGCTGTATATCCATAATCCTGAAGTTCCAGCTTGCCTATGGTTGGATCTGGTAAGTCCTGAATATCCATTTTTGCATCATCCAGTAGGTTCTCTACACCTTCTTCATCTGCCTTGCTCAATGCATCTGCCAGATTTCTTACCAGAGTCCTAACTTTCTCTTCCTCACCGATTAGATTCGCATATTCAAAAATCTGTTCTTTTACATTTGTTGGAAATTCTATGCCTCTACGCTCTGCCTGAGCGATCCGTTCCTGCGTATATTCCTGCATTTTCTGTGTTTCTCTACCTGTTATCCTGTTTCTTGCCATATAAACTCCTCCTGTATTCTGAAAGATGGCATAACCCACAGAACATTCTTTCTGTCAGATTATGCCATCTTCCTTGTTTTCTTATTCCAGCCCGAAGTCCCGTTTTCTGGTTTCTGGTTTCCTTGCCAGTTTCACTTTCCTGCTGACTCTTTTCTTTATAAATCTGCAGTTTCTCATGAATAGAACCTCGTGCCGGTCTTTCTTCTTTCTCTTTTGATTCCGACTGCTCTGTTTCTGTATCTTCCCGTTCATCCATATTGAGAAGTGCATTTAACTCTGACAGTCGCTCCAGTTTTTGGTTCAGTTCCTCTTCTTTTGGAAATGGCTTCCCGACTTCCTCTTTGGCATTTGCCATCTGCTCCTGTACCGTTTCCAGCCGTTGTTCTGCTTCTGCCAGTTTCTCCGGATAACTTTCTAAAAGATTATTGATACGAGTGATATTCCCCAAAGCATCGGCTCCCAACCGAACTTTAGCTACCGATTCATGCTTTACAGACAGGATAAACTCTTTACTCCAGCTGTCGAATTGGATTCTCATGTTAAATCCCTGATAGCTTCCAATGTCCATAGCTGCATCCACAGACTTAATGTCTTTGCAGACCGCCAGAAGTGCCGCTCCTGCCTCTTTCTTTTCTGTGAACACTTTGCCACTGATTTCCATAGAAAACTGCTCTGGATCTGTGATTTTATGCTCAGAAAAATGAGCGATGTCTGCCTTGTAGCTGTCAATGATCTCCGTCAATTTTGCGATCTGTTGCGGGAAATTCCTTGCAATGTCATCTTCCAAACGGTACTGATTATTCATGTGGTTGGCTTTTAAAAGTTTCAACTTTGCCACGTCCACATCCAATGCCATCTTCTCTTTTACTGCCGGATTTCCGGTTGCAAGTGCTTTGACCTCCGCATAGGAAAGTGCCGCTTCATCTACATCTTCACAACTTCTGACCGGTGCTTTGCTCGTCATAATCTGGGAAATGAACTTCTGTTTGTTTTCGATCAGCTGCCACATGTAGCTGTCAAATGTGGATTCTGTTACATATCGGAAAATATGAACTTTTTTATTATGATTTCCCTGACGAATAATTCGTCCTTCCCTCTGCTCCAGATCAGACGGTTTCCAGCCGATATCCAGATGATGAAGAGCAATCAAACGGTCCTGCACATTGGTTCCAGCACCCATTTTTGCTGTAGAACCAATCAAAAATCGAACCTGCCCGGATTTCACTTTTCAAACAGTTCCGTCTTTTTTGCTTCTGTATTTGCATCATGAATAAAAGCAATCTCTTTTTCCGGTACACCTTTCTCCATCAGTTTCTGCTTCAAGTCATCATAAACATTGAAACTGCCATCGCCTTTCGGTGTGCTCAAATCACAGAAAATCAACTGTGCTGATTTCTGTGCTGCTGTATCTTTCCATATTTCATAGCTTTTCTCTGCACAGACTGCTATTTTGCTTTCCGGATTATCTGGCAATAGTTCGTTCACCAAACGCTGATCCAGTGCTAATTTTCTGCCGTCATTGGTGATTTTCAGCATGTTATCCACACTTGCATCCACACCGCCATTTCTTACTACTTCTGCACGCTCACCAAGACTTTCTACAATCTCTTTCTGCTGTTCCGTTGGTTTCAGCACCACTGTTTCATATTCTGCTTCCGGCACAGGAAGTTTTAACTGATCGGAAGTCTTGATATCTGCAATCTCCTTGAACATATTCATCAGTTCCGGGATATTATAGAATCTGGCGAATCTTGATTTTGCTCGATATCCTGTTCCTTCCGGTGCAAGTTCGATGCTCGTGACAACTTCTCCAAAATTGTTTATTGCTGTGCTATCGGCATGACGGGCAAAAGCTATATTTTTCCTTCGATCTTGAAGGGATAAAATCCTGTCCCTTCAGGATCTCAAGAAAATCACATCATTTCACAGGAGGACAAAACCATGAAACACTCTAATCCACAGCCACTTATGACTTATAGCCAGTGGTGCACAATCTTTAAGCACCGTCTGAAAAAGTACATACGAAGAAAGCTGTACAACGGCTTACAGTGGCTACTGTTCATCCTTTTCATGGTCGGGATTCCTTATGGAATGATCGTACACTGGCTGTTTTTCGGCTATTAATTACAGATCAAGGAGGTTTTCACCATGACACACGGCACAAGAATAGACATTGATTCCACAAAAGAGGTACTGACACTGTGGATCAGAGAAGGACACATCACACCACTGACAGCTTTCAACCGCTTTTGGGGCTACACATTCCACCTAATGCAAGAGGACGAAGATCACTAATGATGAATACAATCAGGTACAGTTGGAGTACCTTCAGGAAATCATCGACCGTTTTCTTCCTAGCACCACATATCCGCAGGACGTTATTCCAACACTGGAAGCTATGGAGCCACTGCACAGATGGGACACTCTGTTGAATTTTATCTTCAATGAGACACCTGTGCAATACGACATTGAAGATCAGGAAGGAGAACACAGATCATGAAGATCAACATTCAGGCAACCGTTACATTTTACAAGGTGATCGTTCTCTCTATAGGCTTATGCGAATCAGAGATTATGAACGAACGGCACTTTGCAGATTATGTAAGTGCAGCAGCTTATAAGGCAGCAGTCACCAAGAACGGACTTGTTGCAGTTATTGTGGAGGTGTAGATCATGAGCTGGATGTATTACAACAAAGAAACTGAAGAAACCTGTCTCCATGGCTACATTTCAGAGCTTTCCTGCTTCCATGCTGTAGTCATGGCGGAGCAAACATGGAAGATCATCAGTAAGACCAGTACAAAGTCCGGCAGCAGCAAGACCAGACAGAAACAGTTCTTTGAGGATCTTACTACTCTTCTGAATGCTCAGGAGGAAAAGCGTCCGGTTATGGAACATCAGAACGACTATATCCTGCACATCGAGCTTTCCGCAGACGAAACCAATGCAGTTATCAGTTTACAGAGAAAAGGTAACTATGAGTTTGTTTTCAGGAATGAGATCATTTCTCTTAAGAAAATCGGCAATCAGAATAAATAATCAGGAGGTACTACACTATGAGTTGGAAACACTATAATGCAGAAGCTAAGAAAATCGAGGTTGTAAGAACTCTTGTCGGTGACATGGAGCAATTCGGGGCAATCGTTATGGCGGAAGATACATGGAATGTAATCTTGCAGGTCTCAGAATGTGTGCCATGGAGTAGACAGTCACGCATGAACACATTCATTGATGATCTTCTTTTGATACTGGAACGCAAAGAAAACGAAACCGGAGATCCTTTTATCAGCAGACCATACGATTATATTATTCACATTGCACTTGATCCTGACGCTCAGAAAGATACTGCTCTTATCAGTGTTCAGAGAAAAAACACCTATGAGTTTGTATGCAAAGATATCAGCATCCCATTAAAAGAATTATAATCTTCTCTCCTGCTGCCGGGTTCACTCTCTGGCAGCAGGATTTCCAAGGCAATAGAATCTATCAGAAAGGCGGTATCAATTATGAGGAACTACGTACTTACGGAAAACAGACCTTATACAGCTTGTCCCATCTGGAAAAAAGATCTCAGAAAGCTTATGATTGATTTCTGTATACCGGAGCCAACCATTGACCAGATCATTTCTCAGGCCGAACAGGAAGCGAAGCCAACAGAAACAGCTCGACAGGTTTATAACCGTGCATGGCAGAAATTCCGTAAACATCTGCTGACAAATTAGTGGTAAAAGTAAGGTAGTATGCAAAAAGTAGTAAAACCATTACTATTTCAGGCTCCAAGGCAGTCTTATTACAGTGTCATTTTAAGGGAGCCTTAAATTTACTACAGGAAGGGAACATCATGAACAGATATTTTGGTTACGCAAGAATCAGCACACCACAGCAAAGCATTGAAAGGCAGATCAGGAATATCCTTGCTGCATATCCACAGTCTGAGATCATCCGAGAAGTTTTTACCGGAACGAAATTTCAGGGACGAAGAGAATTTGAAAAGCTCCTGAAAAAGCTCAACGCAGGTGATACCATTATCTTTGATTCGGTTTCCAGAATGTCCCGTGATGCAGAAGAAGGTTTTACCATGTATGAGGATCTTTTCAGCAAAGGAATTAATCTTGTATTCCTGAAGGAACCACACATAAACACAGAAACCTATAAAAGTGCGCTGCAAGGTGGCATCCCAGCCACAGGCACAGATATTGACTGTATTCTGGAAGGGATCAATAAATATTTGCTCCTGCTTGCCAAAGAACAGATCCGACTTGCTTTTGAACAGTCAGAAAAAGAGGTTCAGGATCTCAGGCAACGTACTAAAGAAGGAATGCAGACCGCAAGGCTTTCCGGTAAACAGATCGGACAGGCTTCCGGTTCAAAGCTTGTAACGAAGAAATCTATAGCAGCAAAAGAAATCATCCTGAAGCATAACAAAACGTTCGGCGGATCACTCAACGATCTGGAAACCATTACTCAGGCCGGGATTACCAGAAAGACATTCTATAAATATAAGAAGGAACTGCTCTCTGAGATGATAGAGCAAACGAATCAGCGTTGAATGTTTTGCTGCAATCCGTTATAATGAGAACAGGGACATGACTTATTAAGAAGGGAGTGTGAAATATGCCATTACTCAAAGAAAATACTTATACTATAGAAGATATATATGCACTTCCAGAGGGAGAACGTGCCGAACTGATTGACGGACAGATTTATTACATGGCTCCGCCTAGTCGCAAGCATCAACGGATTTCAACAAGGCTCACCAGTATTATTGATCGTTACATTGAAGATCATCAGGGACAGTGCCAAGTTTATGCTGCCCCGTTTGCAGTTTATCTGGATGAATCCACGAACACATATGTTGAACCGGATATCTCTGTTATCTGTGATCCAAACAAGCTGAATGATAAGGGCTGCAATGGTGCTCCTGACTGGATTATAGAGATCGTTTCTCCTGCAAGTAAACGGATGGATTATTATACCAAGCTCTTTAAGTACAGAACGGCAGGTGTAAAAGAATATTGGATTGTTGATCCTGACAAGAGCAGAATTATTGTATACAATTTTGAACAATCTACAATGGATGAATATTCCTTTACGGATTCTGTTAAGGCTGGAATCTATAATGATCTGCTGATTGATTTTAATGTGTTAAGTTTTTAACATAGTCATGCGCTGACCATGCTCAAAAATTGAAGCTTTTCTGAAAAATAAAAGTTGGCGTAAACCCTTGCTCTATATAGGGAATCGCCAACTTTTTTATTGTGTCTCTGTTGAAATTCTAAATTGCTACAGACTGCATATGGAATATTTCTGGATCATACTAATCCGTCCTGATCGTAGAAGGATAATGTGATCCAGTCTGAAAAAGCTTGTATCTGGCAGCAGAAATTACTTACAGTGAGGAATAATACTGTAATCTTCTGCTATAATGACAGCGCAGATTATTGGTTATCGTACTCATATTCTGTGGATGTATACATATGAACGTCTGCTCATATGTTAAGAGTTTGTCAATCTTGCTAATCCGTCACTAACCAAGCACATCTCATTCTGCTCACCTGTCCTATCCACCACAGCCCCGATTTAACAATATTCATCTTGGATTCTTCTATCTTCCAGTCCTCAAGTTTTACTCCAACCGTCCAACCCGATCCAGCATCTCTCCTACCCAATCCAGTCCCCGATCCACCGCAGCTCCCTCTCTCACTCAGTACAGCTATTTCTCCTATATCTTCCCTGCACTTTCTACAGATCTGACACTCTTTTCATCCTCTCTGAATCGCCCTCACCGGAGCAACAACGGCTGCACGATAACTTAAGCTTAATACAACCTGCTGCCGTTTGCTCTTTCCGGTGATTTTCGGGTCGATTCTGTTCAATTCCTGTAACAGAATTTTACATCACTCAGAACGAATAAACTGAGTATTTCTACGGATTTTCCGATAGACTAACCGACAAAAATTTTGAGGGTAACAATCGGAATAATCGGTGTGATTGCTGGGAAAATTGGAAATATGTTCACATCATCATTCCTATAATTAAAAAACTTTTTGTTCTTCCATAAGATTCAAATTGTGTTTGAGCATGTAAAAGATATACTTTATGAAATGGGACGGGGTCAAGTTTTTTACATATATCATTTGGTGAAATAATGGTATATATTCTTTTTTCACAATCTGGATTCTCTCGATACAACCTATAGCATTCTTCAGCAACACCACCTGTATCAGTTTCATTTGTAATCGTATAATTTTTTAGATTTGTTATTAAAACTCCTGAACGTTCCCATTCTCTCAAATTTATAAAATTTCTCATAATAATAAGATATCCTATATTAGTATCTAAAAATAAATAGTCTTTATCCGAATGCTCAAAGTCACTCATTGCTTTTTTTGTACTGCCATATATATTTTTTAACATACTATTTTGTGATGTAATCCTTCTTGTTAATTGAAGAATGTTGAGATCAATCATGTTCTCATAATGTTCTATAGCTTCTATTTTTTTTTGCAAAGTATTCTTTACTTTTTGATGTAATTTTAACAGATTTTTAAACTCTCCATTCTCAACATTTTCCACAGACATATTATCTAACATTTTTATTAGTTTATATTTATTAAGTGAATTCTTTTGAACATCATCCATACATTCATTCGAAACAGTTATATACCAATCTATATAACTATCTTCTTTATGCTTTAAAGATAAATATTCACTGTAATAATCATTACTTTCTTTTTCAATTTTTTTCAGTTCTTCAGTATATATTTCCTCTTGAAGTTCTGTAAATGACATTTTCCCCATATTATTCTCTCCCCTTGTTATATTACTTTCACTTCTTGATATACTTGTTAATGATCCTCTTCTCCAATGTTTTTCCAGAATCCCGGTACCATGGCAAGATCACGCCACAGTATTCCTGTACTCTCATGGAGTATATCTCGCCACATATCATAAACACAATCAATCCGATTGCAGCAATCAGTCCTCCGTTGGCCACAATACATAATAGCAGACATGGTACAACCCAATACCAGTTATATGAGAAATGACACCATTTCACCAGCCATTCTTCACTCATCATGTCAAAACGTCTAATCTCATCCTGAGATAAAGAAGTCTTTGGAGGATTTGCAGCTGCCTTGCGTCTCATTAATTCAGCATAACCAACCGTTGGTTCATCCGGGCTGGTATATTTCTTAACATCCTCCTGCATCTGCTTTATTCTGCGTTCTTCCTCTTCTTTCTTCCTTCGCAAACTAGGACTGTTCCTATATTTAAACTCCTCATACGTGTTTCTTATTAACTGTTCCATCTGTGGAGGAGTTCCTGATTTAGTACAAATTTGATTATAAATATACTTCATCTCTTCAAGCTCTATATATGCTTTAGGGACGCTGTAACGTTCATAATAATTTTTCATACTTTCCGTTTGGCGTTTTGCTCCTTTTACAGCATCTTTTACATATCGCACATAGTCTTCGTAATGTTCTTTATTTGTTATTATACGATCACCGAACTGAATAATACAGTTACATTTTGCATTTGCCTCTTCAGGAGTAAGATTGTTAACAATATCCTCACATTTTTTAATCAGATCGTCCGTAGAATCTGCATACTCCTTATAATTCTGTGCATCTTTAAAACTCATAATCATAAGTGTTTACCTCCTTCCTTTTGTGTGTGCTTTCTGATTTTAGCTTTAATTTCAAAAATATTCTGAATTTATTTTTAGGTGTAAAAAAAGATACACTATACCTGTGTATCAAATAATCACTTCTTTCAAAATATTCAATAAAAATCTAATAAAAAATTACATACTATCTCTAAACGTTCAGCACATACTTTTACTTTTGGTTGCCGTACTGGGAACCGGTGTTCTTCTCTATGACATGGCTTAATAATTCTCAACATGGTATATCACGAGCGCAATACACACTACTATCTTCACGAGCGCAAAGATAAAATACATTTACTGATTATTTTCCAAGACTTTGTAAGGTACGCTTACAGCACATTTCTTCTGTAATCGCTTTAACCATAGCACCGTTGATTGGAGTTGTAAAGAAAATTTATATATTTCAGCACTTCTTCTAAAAACAGATTATAATTTTCAGTAATTATTGCCAAATGTCAATGAGGGCGTTTTTAGTTCATTTTGTTCTAGTGGATAAAATTTTATCCTCTAATTTTCTGTTGCGAACATACTTTCTGACTGTTATAATGACATATAGGTGTTGCCATAACGGTAGGCGGTTAGTCCTTCAACGGAGGGACTGTGACCCTCTGATTACATAGAAACCCGTCAGGGAATCCACTGGAAAGGAGGGCTAAGCCAATGAGTATTGTAGATTTTATTGCAGTAGTGAGCTTCGGCTTAACCTGCTTTAGTATCGGATACACATTCGGTAAGGATAATAATAAAACACAAAAATAGCCGCCCACGTCTGGTAAACTGAAGCGACTATCTTTGATTAACTAACATATACTGGGACTAACCGTCTATCGGTAACACCCTTTTTCTATGATTATATTAACACGCATTTGCGTAAATGTCAAAAATATTCTTGACTACAAAAGCTCTTAATCCTCAAAAAATTCCTCATAGTCTACAGCAAATAATTTCTGCAATGCTTTAAGATCACTGGCTTTTATGTTTCTTCTGCCCGATTCAATATTAGCAAGTGTACTTCTGGACATACTGCTTCCCATCAACTGTAACTGACCTACGACTTCAGCCTGTGTCATATTCTTTTTCATCCGTATGTTCTGGATATTTCTACCTATTGGAACGTCCTGTAAAATCCACTGCATAAGATATACTCCTGTGACTAATTAGTAACTTTTGTATTGAGTATATCCGGAAAACATGATATTATTGTCACTAGATAGAAACAATCGTATCAGAGAGGAATACAAAATCATGGATATTATAGATCAGCTTTACAACTCACATGTAAGTGCAGCCACACTGGACGCTCTGGACAAGTACCGTATACATAAAGATCAGGCTTTACATGGTTATCATGCTCTTAAAGAACAGCTCACAGACGCTCAGGCTGCTGCCTTGGATCAGGTCATGGACGAGAACCTTAACCTTTTGGCAGACGAATTGGAGCAGAATTTCAGAAATGGTTTCTGTCTTGGAGTGAAGATGATGTGTGAAGTGTTCGGGAAAGATGTATAAGTATGCTATAATGTATAAAAAAGCTGACCCGTCAAATCGACGGTGCAGATCAATAAGTATTGTTAAAATAACAACACCTATTTCTACGTTGCAATTTCAAAGGTCGGGAAACACGACTTTTAATTTCTAACCTGTCCCCTGAATCAGGGTAATGGTTTTATGAATTTACTCCAATTACACCAACCACAACTACGGCTTCTCCTTCCTCTTCCACTTCTCAGTGTGAGACCTTCAATCATCCAGAATTTGGAAATCTGCGCTGCATTGAGATTGATGGAGAGCCATGGTTTGTGGGAAAAGATGTGGCTGTGGCGTTGGGATATGCAGAACCTAGAAGTGCAGTATCGAAAAGAGTTGAAGTAGAAGATAAAGGTGTTGCCGAAATGGAAACACCTAACGGAATCCAGAAAATGACTATCATTAACGAATCCGGTCTCTACTCTCTCATCCTCAGCAGTAAACTTGAATCCGCAAAACGTTTCAAACACTGGGTAACATCTGAGGTATTGCCATGTATTAGAAAAACTGGGGGATCACAGAGAATTATCTTTACCTTGTACTTCTTTATTATTTGCAGTATTCTTATGATATCAAGCATTGAAGGAGGAAACACCAATGAAAAAGAAGTTCAAAAGTTCTCTTATCATTTTTCTGGCTGCTATTATGATCTTTTCTCTTCCGCTCTCAGCATCGGCAGCCACCAAGAGGGACGTAACAAAAACATACAGTAAATCTGTCACTAAACTGTTAAGAGGTTTTGATAGCTATTTCGGTTACTGCTGCGGTAAGAATCAATATTTCAAGTTTGACGATTATGCCCGGACAACCATGGTTACTATGAAAAATTATAAATTGTGGGAGAAAAATATTTCTTACGTAAAGAAAAAAATCCAGCCACAACTGAAGCTTTACTTCAATACCTCTACCGTAAAATTTACGAAATTTACAAAATATGGCATTCCTAGAAATCCTTCTTATCTGCTTTGTAATAAGAATGGTAAAATTGTTTATACGGGTGGTAACTGGGGCGAAGTTGCACCAAAAGGATTCGTTAAAAAGATCATCCGAACCAGTTCAAATAGATACGAAGTAACTTACAGTATTTATGAGTACGATGATTGGGCGAAAAAGAATTATGGCCATATGGGAACATACAAAATATATCTCAAGAAGGCCAACAATAGGAATGGCTTCGTCATTACTAACATCAAACAAACAGCAAGTAAAAAGGTTTGGCTATAAAATCACACTGAAGGCACATCCGCTATTCTGGAATGTGCCTTTTTTATTGTATTGCATTACTTCTCACTCATCTCTCCGATCCATCATAATACTAGCTCTATTCGTCTGTATATGCCCTAGAATCGTTCCTGGGATTATTCATGTAAACTTCTCTGGCTTTTAGCATAAAACGTCTTGCAGGGCAAAATACAAGGCCATTTCAAAATAAAAAGTAAAAAAAGGCTCATGACTTGTCCACAAACTGTACGCTACAGTCTCGACTTATCATGAGCCTTGAAATTCGTCTCTCATATACTACGACAGATGGGTTATTTGCTGAAAAGGTTCCATCGTATATGTAGGATTTTTTCTACGCCATTTTTTAATATTTTGACACCATTTTTACACCATTTTGGTGTCAAGTTATGTGAATTTATAACATGTTATATCAGATTTCAAATTTAAAGAATGGCTTAAATACGCGAAAATCAATATATTAAACACTTTATTTTTCGTTTAGGCAAATCTGTTAAAATGCCTAAATATTATTGGCATTTATTCTAAATAACATTAGTTATTTTTGTGCATACTTACTTCACGATGTTTATCCATATAAAAAACACCCTGGCAAAGGCAGAAATATCTTCCGCCCTGCTTCGGGTGTTTTTGATTTATCTTATTACTTTACTACGATATTGATGATCTTCTTCGGTACGTAAATCTCTTTGATGATATTTCCGGAAATCTTATCTGCAACTGCCTTCTTTCCTTCGGCAATCGCATCTTCTTTGGAGATTTCTGCCGGAATACTGATAACAGCCTTGGTCTTGCCGTTGATCTGAACCGGAACCTCGATCTCATCATCCTTCATAAGCTCCTCATCGTGAGCCGGCCACTGTGCATGGAAAACGGAATCCTCATGACCAAGCTTCTCCCAGATCTCCTCTGCAATATGAGGAACAAATGGCGCAAGAAGAATGGTAACTGTCTCGATGGTTTCTTTGTCAACAGCGCCGTCGTTCTGCTTTGCGATAGCGATCAGCTTGTTTGTGTATTCCATAAATCCGGACACTACGGTATTCAGGCTGAAGGCCTCAAGTCTGCTGGTGATATCGTATACCATCTTATGACGGGTCTTCTCCATCTCTTTGGTAGCCGGGATATCTTTCTCAATGCTGTCAAGAGCCAGATTCCAGAAACGTTTCAGGAATCTGGATACACCATCGATTCCTCTATCATCCCATTCTGCATCCAGTTCCGGCGGTCCTACGAACAGCTCATACATACGTAAGGAATCACATCCGTAATCATTTACAAGATCATCCGGTGAAATAACATTTCCTTTGGATTTACTCATCTTGATTCCGTTTTTACCTGTGATCATACCCTGATTGAACAGCTTGACAAACGGCTCATCGAAATCAATAGCTCCGATATCATACAGGAACTTGGTGTAGAATCTGGAGTACAGAAGATGAAGAACAGCATGCTCTACACCACCGATATACATATCTACCGGCAGATATTTATCAGCTTTCTCTTTGGAAACCAGTTCTTTATTATTCTTATTATCTACATAACGGAGGAAATACCAGGAAGATCCTGCCCACTGAGGCATGGTGTTTGTCTCACGTTTTGCGGGAGCACCACAGCATGGGCATGTGGTATTTACCCACTCGTCAATAGCTGCAAGCGGTGACTCTCCGGTTCCTGTCGGCTGGTAGCTTTCTACCTCCGGAAGTCTTAACGGAAGCTGATCCTCCGGTACCGGTACCGCACCGCATTTCGGGCAGTGTACGATCGGGATCGGCTCACCCCAGTAACGCTGACGGGAAAATACCCAGTCTCTCAGTTTGTAGTTGACAGTCTTACGTCCGATACCCAGCTTCTCGATGATATGCGGTGCTTCCTTCTTCAGTACGGAAGATTCCATTCCGTTCCACTCACCGGAGTTGATCATGGTTCCGGAAGCCTCTGTGTAAGCTTCTGTCATATTCTGAATTTCTTTACCATCTTTTGCGATAACCTGGATGATCGGAATATCGAATTTCTTTGCGAACTCAAAGTCACGGTCATCATGAGCAGGTACACACATGATAGCACCTGTACCATAATCAGCAAGTACATAGTCAGAAAGCCAGATTGGAAGCTTCTCGCCGTTCAGCGGATTGATCGCATAAGTACCTGTGAACACACCGGTCTTCTCTTTATCCTGAAGACGGTCTACATTGGATTTCATGGAAGCATCAAAGATATATTTCTCTACAGCCTCTCTTGTCTCGTCTGTTGCAAGAGATTTTGCAAGAGCATGCTCCGGTGCAAGTACCATGAATGTTGCTCCATGAAGAGTATCCGGTCTTGTTGTATAGACCGTGATCTTCTCTTCTCTTCCCTCAACCGGGAAATCGACCTCTGCGCCGTAGGATTTGCCGATCCAGTCTGTCTGCATCTTTTTAACCTTCTCCGGCCAGTCCAGTTTATCCAGATCACTTAAAAGTCTGTCTGCATATTTTGTGATGCGGAGCATCCACTGACGGAGGTTCTTTTTGGTAACCGGAGTGCCACAACGCTCGCAGCATCCGTTTACAACCTCTTCATTTGCAAGACCTGTCTTACAGGAAGGGCACCAGTTGATCGGGAACTCCTTCTCATATGCAAGCCCCTCTTTGAACATTTTTACAAAGATCCACTGTGTCCATTTATAGAATTCCGGATCTGTTGTGTTAACCTCCATATCCCAGTCATAGATCGCTGCGATATCGTTGATCTGACGTTTGATATTTTTGATGTTTGCTGCTGTAGATACTGCCGGATGAACACCCATCTTGATGGCATAGTTCTCAGCCGGGAGACCAAAAGCATCCCATCCCATCGGATGGATCAGGTAATAACCCTGGAGCATTTTATAGCGGCTCCATACATCAGAGATCACATAGCCTCTCCAGTGTCCTACATGAAGACCGTTTCCGGACGGATACGGGAACATATCCAGACAGTAGTATTTCGGTTTCTTGCCATCATTGACATTTACCGGCTTTTTCTCCCAGTTTGTGCGCCATTTCGCTTCGATGGCTCTATGGTTATAAGGTGCAGCCATTTTTTTATTCCTCCTGACAAATTACTCAGTATTAATACTTTAATGCTTTCACACACTGCTATTAATTTTAACTACTTATGATGTATTTGTCAAACAAAAATCCAAAAACAGCCTTTTTCCATCAAAATATACATGAACCTGCAATCCTGGCCTGGTTTAGTTGACGCTTCTTTTTTCACATGATATAATTTCCTGCATGTATTTTCCTATATTATACATACCATACATATTTATCTTAGGAGGGAACGCATAAATGAAATCTTTTTATTCCTGGTACCGGAAGCATATTACCGGTGCGATCTTTACAGGACTGATCCTGGGTATCCTCACAGGACTTTTCCTGGCCGGACGGTTTGAACCTGTCCTCACTGTGACCAGTCTGATCGGAAGTATCTACATGAACGCCCTGAACATGATGATCTTTCCCATGGTCTTCTGTTCCATTGTCATTGGAATCTGTTCCATCGGAAACGCACGTACTACCGGCAAGATCACTGCAGCATCCATGATCTATTTTCTCTGCACAACGGCACTTGCCAGCCTGTGCGGACTGATCATCCCGAGACTGATCCATCTCGGAAAGGGAGTCAAATTTGAGATGGCAACAGCCGATATCCAGGCTACAGAAATGAGCAGTATCCTTGACACCCTGAAAAACCTGATCCCTTCCAACCCAATCGCCGCATTTGCTGACGGAAACATGCTCCAGGTTCTGGTGTTTGCCCTGATCATCGGTTTCACACTGATCGCAGTCGGTGAAAAAGGAACTCCATTCCTGAATCTGATTGATTCCATCAATGAAGTATGCCTGAAGATCATCACAACCATCATGTACTTTACACCCATCGGTGTTTTCTGTACCATCGTACCGGTTGTGGAAGCCAACGGAACTGAAACGATCATTTCCCTTGCAACACAGCTTGTCATTCTGTATGTGGCATTCTTTGGCTTCGCTATTGTAGTGTATGGTTTCTCTGTAAAGCTGATCGGCAAACAGAGTCCGCTGAAATTCCTGAAAGCGATCCTGCCAGCAGCACTGAACGCCTTCGGAACCTGCTCAAGCTCCGCAACCATTCCATTAAGCAAGCAGTGTATGGAAGAAGAAATGGGCGTATCCAACCAGATCACCAGCATCGCCATTCCTCTTGGTGCTACCGTTAATATGGATGCTGTATCTATCCTGATGTCCTTTATGATCATGTTCTTTGCAAACGCCTGCGGGATCCATGTAAGTATTCCTCTTATGATCATTATCCTTCTTGCAAACGTACTGCTTTCCGTTGGTACTCCAGGTGTTCCCGGTGGTGCTATCGCATCTTTCGCAGCACTGGCAACTATGGCCGGACTTCCTGCCGGAGTTCTTGGTGTTTATATCAGCATCAATACCCTCTGTGATATGGGCGCCACCTGTGTCAATGTTATCGGTGACATGGCATGCTGCTCTGTACTGAAAAATGTTATCCAGATTGAGGAAGAAGCATAAACAAATCTTTCTGAAGTGTTATTTAAACAGAATGCGAATTGCTTTACATAAAACATCTTATGTAAAGCAACAATAGCAAAAGCCGTAAGATATATGTTTAAGAAACTTTCACATATACTTACGGCTTTTCTGTTTATCAACTGTTCACATCCTGTATTCTTTATACTGTTTAACGTAAATGATGTAACACAGAAATTTATATTTCATTTTGCTGACTTTATTTTTTCAGAACACGGTAATTTTCTTCTCTGTCGTAATCCTTATGGACCCCATCGTCCTCATATAAGGTATACTCCGCACCTTCATATCCGAGAAGCTGCATATTTTTTGTATCCAGAGCTGCCACACATTCCGCTGCTTCTGCAACCGGAATACATTTTCCCTTCCGGATAAACAACGGAATCTCATTCAGTGCCACCTCTACATAATGAACACCCTTTTCAAGGATCTCCTCTGCAATGGTTCCATCCGGAAGGAATTTCACAAACTTCATCTCCTCTGGAAGATATACATAACGGCCTCTTGCGTTCTGTTCATAAACCGGAGCGATCATGATCTCATTTCCAAGAAGCAGCTGGTCTTCCACATGTACAGCAATCTTATCCTCCGGATAAACAAAGCCCAACGGCCGGAAATACATATCATCGTTCAGAGCCGCCTTCATATATTCACTGTAAAGATACGGAATAAGACGATATCTTACACCGATCACATGACGGAAATCTTCCACATTTTCAAACTGGTAGCATTCCTGCTCTCTGGTACCGATCGCTGTATGATCACGCATCAGCGGTGTGAATACTCCAAGTGCCAGGAAACGAAGCAGCAGTTCTCTTGTTGTATCAGCACCAAATCCACCCAGATCTGCTCCTGCATACAGGAAACCACACATATTCAGAGATGGCATCATCTTCAGGTTCAAAAGGATATGAGCCCACCAGGATTTATTATCGCCGGTCCAGATCCCACCATAACGATGCATACCAATATAGGATGATCTGGAGAACATCAGAAAACGTTTTTCCGGATCGATCCGTTCAAAAGCCTCCCCTGCTGCTCTGGTCATATTGTAGCCAAACAGGTTATGGACTTTGTCATGCCGGATCTTTCTGCCATCCACATTATGGTAAAATCTCCGATAATCTTCCGGATTGTTTGCAACATTGCGAAGTGCACTCTGCATCTTCCAGATATGGATCTTTCCTTCCGTATCTTTTGCAAATTCTCCTGCAAGCTCTTTGACCTCTTTCATTCCCTCTGTGGAATAGAAGATCGCCGGCTCATTCATATCGTTCCAGAAACCGTCGATTCCCTTCTCGATCAGGAAACGGTATTTGTCACCGAACCATTTTCTGGCATCTTTGTTCAATACATCCGGAAAATGAGTATCCCCCGGCCATACAGCAGCTACAAAATCACTGCCGTCCTCTCTCTGGCAGAAGTAGCGGTTTTTGACACCCTCCTCATAAACATCGTATCCCGGCTCTACCTTGACGCCGGCATCGATGATCGGAATCAGACGGATATCCTGATCCTTCAGTTCCTTTACGAATTCCGGAAAATCCTGAAAATTCTCTTCACTTAATGTAAAGTCCTTATAAGACTGCATATAATCGATATCCATATAGATCATATCAATAGGAATATGATTTTCACGATATCCAGCTGCAACCTTCCGGAAATCCTCTTTTGTAGTATAGCCCCATCTGCTCTGGCCAAATCCAAAGGCAAATTTCGGCGGGATATAGCTTCTTCCGATCACATGACGGAACTGCTTTACAATATCATAGGGACTCTCCCCTTCGATCACATAAAGCTTCAGGTCTGCATTTTCGCAGGTTACCTTCATGGTATCCATTCTGGTATAGCCAATGTCAAAGGTGATCGCTGCCGGATAGTCAAAAAACATTCCAAAGGTTTCTTTTCCGGACACAATGATAAGATTATGTGCACCGTACAGGGAATGTTTATCCTCTGTATGCTCCGGATCATCGGTACAGTTACTGGTGTAAATGAATCCTCTCTTATTGATACCGCGGTTGGATTCTCCCAATCCGTAGACGATATCCTCTTCATCCATGATATAAGTAAAAGAAAATCCATCTTCTGCACAGATTTCTCCATATCCTGGCTTTCCTTCTGCTGTCTCAATGTTTTCTGTCAGTGCCTCAGTCTCAAAGGGCTCTCCATATACATATTTTTTTATCATTTTTCCCTCTCCTGTTACAGATTTTTGTAAAGAACAAATGCCTCATAAGGTTTCAGGACCACTTTCTTTCCAAAATCCTTTCTTCCAAGATTTGTGATCAGACATTCTGCATTTTTCTGAAATTCTTCCGGAATTTCCATTTCTGCCACATGCTCACTGAAATTGCAGACTGTGAGAAGCTTCTCTCCCTCAAGGGTTCTGGTATATGCAAAAATCTGATCATGATCTCTGTAAAGTGCCTCAAAAGTGCCGTAAACGATCACCGGTTTTTCTTTTCTTAAACGGATCAGCTTCTGATAATAATGGAAAATAGAATTCGGATCTGAAAGCTGCTGCTTCGCATTGATCTCCTTATAATTGGAGTTTACCCTGATCCATGGCGTTCCCTCCGTAAAGCCGGCCTGATGAGAATCCTCCCACTGCATTGGTGTTCTGGCATTGTCACGTCCTCTCAGCATCAGGCACTTCATCATATATTCCGGTGTATAAATACCTGCTTCTGTATATTCATGGAAATACTGAATACTCTCAATATCACGATAATCCTTAAGCTCTGTAAAATAAGCATTGGTCATTCCAAGCTCTTCTCCCTGATAAACATAAGGAGTTCCCTGCATCATATGAAGACAGGTTGCCAGCATCTTAGCTGAAGTTTCCCTGTATGCCGGATTATCATTTCCAAATCTGGAAACACTTCTTGGCTGGTCATGATTTCCAAGAAACAGACTGTTCCATGCTTTTCCCGCAAGCTCTTCCTGCCATTTGATCATAACCTTTTTAAATTCCTGAAAATCGTATTTCTCGGTAGTCCATTTACCATGGTCTGATCCCTGATCCTCTACATGCTCAAACTGAAACACCATGTTCAGCTCATTCCTGTCCTCACCTGCATATTTCTGTGCCTCTTCGATAGTCACACCGGAGGTTTCTCCAACTGTCATCACATCGTATCGGGATAAAACCTCTCTGTTCATTTCCTGAAGAAACTCATGGATCCTCGGGCCATGGACGCAGTAAGGACCAAAATCACCGTATAATCCTCCATTCATTTCTCCATCCGGATATGACTGATCCTTGGAGATCATGCTGATCACGTCCATTCGGAAACCGTCGATTCCTTTTTCACACCAGAAATTCATCATATCGTAAACTTCCTGACGAACCTTTTCATTTTCCCAGTTCAGATCCGGCTGTTTTCTTGAAAACAGGTGAAGATAATACATCTCTGTCTGAGGATCATACTCCCATGCAGGTCCTCCGAACGCACTTCCCCAGTTATTCGGTTCTTTTCCATTCACCGGCTCTCTCCAGATATAGTAATCCCTGTAAGGATTATCTTTGGATTTCCTGCTTTCAATAAACCAGTTGTGTTCATCGGAAGTATGGTTTACGACCAGATCCATGAGGATCTTAATGCCCCGTTTATGCGCTTCTTCAAGAAGCTTTTCATAATCCTCCATGGTTCCATATTCTTTATAGATTCTGCGGTAATCGGAAATATCATAGCCATTGTCATCCTGCGGAGATTCCAGCATGGGTGAGATCCAGAGAACATTTACTCCCAGTTCTTTCAGATAGTCCAGTTTTTCTATGATCCCGGGAATATCACCAATTCCGTCTCCGTTGCTGTCCTTAAAACTTCTCGGGTAGATCTGATATACCACGCTTTCTTTCCACCAGTTTTTTTTCATGGTAAATTGCCTCCTTTTTCTGTTGATTCTGAAATCAGCATATCCTATCCCACCTTTAAAATCAATAAGTTTCTCGTGAAACTTAAATTACTGCCAAACTTTTCTGTTTTTTTTATGCAGTTTTAACAATAAAGCACTACTGGCCTCTAAAAATAATTTCCAACCGTATTTCGATGAGGCACCAGGAAAAGTCATCACAACATAAAAAAAGAGATCCTGCTACTCTTTTACAGAATCTCTCTTTACAAGCCAGACAGGGCTTTTTACATTTTTTTCGGCAGGTTCCTTTCCCTCTGCCATAAGAAGCAGCTTCCGCAAGGCCAGAAGTGCTTTCTGATGAACATCCTGATGAATGGTGGTCAGCTTTGGCCTGACGATCTGCGCATAAAAATTATCATCAAAGCCGGTAATGGAAATCTGATCCGGAATCCGGATTCCCCTGTCTGTAAAAAAATTGATGGCCTCCACAGCTGTGTAATCCGAAGAAAATGCCAGAGCCTTTGTCTCCAGAAAATGAGGCAGCAGCTCTTCATATTTTTTCAGTCTGCGCCGGGGTTCCTGGGGAACCACCACATAGCGGGAGCGGCTGCAGAAGCCGCCATTTTTTTCCATAGCCTGTTTGAATCCAAGCCATCTGGCATAATCACTGTCCTGCTCTGTTTCCGCAACAAAAAGTGCCCGGTGGTATCCACAGGAATGCAGATATTCCCCAATCTGATATCCGCCGGAATAATCATCCACTCCTACATTCTGAAAGCTATATCCACCCTTCGGATAGGCATCGATCAATACCATTTTTTTATTCAGCTTTCTGGAAAGCTGATGATACTGTTCTTCATTATACCCTATAATGATAAGACCCTCTACATTCCAACGGGATGCCATATCTACCACATTATCGATCCGTTCACCGCCAATGAGCATAATATAATAGCCTCTGTTTTCTGCTTCGACCTGCAGCGTTCCGGTGATCTCTCCCACAAAAGAATCCTGCAGAGACTGCATACCATGAATGAAGGAAAAACCAAGAACCACTCCAATGATCCTTGAGCCGTGTCCGGATAGCATCACAGATCCCATGTGGGGAACATAATTCTGCTCCTTCAGGATCGCCGTGATCCGGTCAATGGTGCTCTGTGAAACCCGTTTTGTATTTCCATTGATCACATTGGATACGGTTGTACGACTGACACCTGCCATATCCGCGATATCCTGCAGCCTTATCATTTCATTGAATACTGCATCAGCTCATAATGAAGCTCACAGCCCTCATAGATTTCTGCCGGAAGTAATGCTCTGGCAACTACTTTCAGTTCCTCCTCCGGCTGATCCACACGCTTCAAATGTGCATAATCTCCGTCAATCTGTTCCACGATATAATCACATACTAACATTTTTTGTCCTCTCTCTTTTCTTTTTGCTCATACTTCAATAACCTGTATGAGCGCAATTCGTTTCTCTGACTGCTTATTCACGAATGCATCTAAAAACAGGCTACAGCAAATGCTGCAGCCTGTCAACTCTTTATTCTGCCCTCAAAAAATATCTCTGTTTATTCGTCAGCACTGTCAACCTTGCTTGCGCGTGCCGCGATCTCTTTCTCCTGGATATCATTAGGAGCCTGCTCATAGCGTGCAAATTCATAGGAGAAATCTCCGCTTCCACCGGTCATGGAACGAAGGACAGTGGAATAACCATAGATTTCAAGAAGCGGAACATCTGCCTCAATGATGGTATTTCCTTCGTGGTCCGGATTCATTCCGAGAACACGACCACGTCTCTTGTTCAGATCTCCCATAACATCACCGGTATATTTATCCGGAACGGTAATCTTCATGGAGATGATCGGCTCAAGAAGTACAGGAGACGCTTCCATAAAGCCCTTCTTGAAGGCAAGGATAGTTGCCATCTTAAATGCCATCTCAGAAGAATCTACCGGATGATAAGATCCATCGTAAAGGGTTGCCTTCACACCAACAACCGGATATGCAGCCAGAGGTCCCTTGAGAACACATTCCTGAAGTCCCTTCTCAACAGCCGGGAAGTAGTTCTTCGGAACTGCACCACCTACAACTACCTGCTCAAATACATAAGGTGTCTCCAGATCGCCAGATGGCTCAAAGCGCATCTTAACGTGGCCATACTGTCCGTGTCCGCCGGACTGTTTCTTATGTTTGCCTTCTACATCTGAATTCTTACGGAGTGTTTCCCGGAACGGAACCTTCGGTTTGGAAAGCTCCACATCCACTTTATAGCGCTCCTTCAGCTTGCTGACAACGATATCAAGATGCTGATCACCCATACCGTAGATCAGGCTCTGACGGTTTGCACTGTCATTGACAACCTTCAGTGTTCTGTCCTCTGTCATCATCTTGGCAAGGGACTGTGCGATCTTATCCTCGTCGCCCTTTTTTACTGCCTTAAATCTCTTATATGTATATGGTGTGGAAAGTATAGCCTTTGGATAAAGGATCGGATTCGCCTTGGTTGCAAGGCTGTCACCGGTCTGTACACTGCCAAGCTTGGCAATGGCACCGATATCCCCTGCAAAAAGCTCCGGAACTTCGATCGGTTTGGAACCTTCCAGGACATAAAGCTTGTTTACACGCTCCTCTGTTCCTTTCTCTACATTAAGAAGTGTATCATCGGATTTCAGCACACCGGAGCATACCTTGATCAGAGAATATTTACCAAGGAACGGATCCGCGATGGTCTTAAATACATAGGCGGATTTTGCCTTGGCAAAGTCATAATTGGCCTCAAAGATCTCGTTAGTCTTCTGTGCGATACCATTGCAGGAACGTCCGCTTGGGCTTGGGAAGTAACCGCAGATATCATCCAGAAGGTTAGATACACCGCGAAGGTTCACCGGTGATCCCATGCATACCGGAACAATACTTCCATCCTGTACATTGGTTGCAATAGCGGCGGAAACCTCTGCTACGGAGAAGGTATCTCCCTCGAAATAACGGTCCATAAATTCTTCGCTTGTCTCTGCAACAGACTCCATCAGAGTTTCATGATATTTCTCAAGATATTCTGTCAGATAATCCGGAACCGGGCATTCTTCCTTGCCGGCCTTGTCAATATATCTTCTTCCTGCCTGCTTCACAACATTGACATAACCTACAAACTTACCATCCTCACGGATTGGGAAATGAAGAGGAGCGATTCTCTTGCCGTACAGCTCTGTCAGCTCTTCCACGACCTCACGATAGCTGACATCATCCACGTCCATATCTGTAACAAAGATCATTCGCGGAAGTTTATATTTCTCGCAGAGATTCCATGCCTTCTGTGTTCCAACCTGAACACCGGCCTTACCGGAAACAACGATAATCGCTGCATCTGCTGCGCTGACTGCCTCTTCAACTTCTCCCACAAAATCGAAATATCCGGGAGTATCCAGTACATTTACCTTCATCTTATCCCATGGTACCGGAATCAAAGAAGTTGTGATGGAAAAATGTCTCTTTATTTCTTCCTTGTCATAATCGCTGACAGTATTGCCATCCTCAACACGTCCGAGTCTGTTTGTCATACCTGCCAGATAAGCCATTGCCTCAGCCAGTGTTGTTTTGCCTGCGCCACCATGACCTAATAGGACTACATTTCTGATTCGGTCTGTTCTGAAAACGTCCATATGTAATACCTCCCTGTTTGTCTTACTTAATATGTTCACATTTTACTAAATTTCCATGCAAATTTCAAGTATTTTATTCAATTTTGACAACTTTTTTTCAGAAAGTTTTTCGTATTACCGTCAATTAATACAGAACAGTCGTCTATCTTTCAGAATTTCCGGTTTACATACTTTTTCACGGCATCCACAGAACGGTTCAGTACCAGCTCTTCCGGAAAATCCAGTTTGGTCAGAAGGTCTCTGGCAAGATCAAATTCCCCGATCAGAAGATCAAAATGGGCATCACTGTCCATAACCACAGGTACCCGATATTTTTTGCAGTATTCCAGCATGATGGTATCATTCTCCACTGCATTCTCGCGGTTACAGTCAGGGTCCATGGAGTGGTTGTTCAGCTCCAGGACTTTACCGTATTCTCTGGCTCCCTGTACAAGCGCCTCATAGTCAACCTCGTATCTTCCGTCATCCGGATGTCCGATGATATTGACACACGGATTCTTCATAGCATTAAGATAGGCCTCCGTATTCTCCTGTCTGCTGCCTGGTCTGATGCATGGAACATGAAGACTTGCAATGACCACGTCCAGCTTCTCCAGGGTTTTCTGCTCAAGATCTACCGTTCCCGCCGCATCCAGGATATTTACCTCCGAACCCAGAAGTAGCTGGATCCCGTACATTTCACGGGGTACCACCTTTATATTCTGGAAATAAAACTTATGACAGGTTCCGGGCATTTTCGGTGCATGCTCTGTGATTCCCAGGAGTTCAAGACCTTTATCGGAAGCAGCCCTGGCCATCTCGCGAAGTGTGCAGTATGCATGTCCGCTGGCTACGGTATGTGTGTGAAGATCCATAACTGACTGATATTTCATGATAAATTCTCCTCTGTATCTTATATTGTTTTTTTCTTATTATATTATACGTCCGAAATCTCCGATTTCTCAAGCCTTTTTCTATTGTTACTGTTCACTCCGTTCTCAGCAACACGCTTCGCGGAATATTACCAATGAACAGTAACTTTCTATTACTCTTCCCTGTTCGCAAAACATTACGGTAAACAGCTATAAAAATGGCCTTCCTGTTTCCGCTAACATTTGTTGACATTTTTCACACTTTCTTTTACAATATAGTCGTGATTTACACTATTAAAGAATAAAAGTAAAAAGTAACCTGAAAGGACTCTGAAGTACTATGAAAACCATAGGTTTTATCGGCCTTGGACTGATCGGCGGCTCCATTGCCAGAACCATACGAAAATTTCACCCGGATTATCGCCTGCTTGCCTTTGACAAAGACAGAAGTGCTCTGGCAGAGGCAGTCAGTTTAAACGTGATCAACGGGATCTGTGATATTGACGATGAGCAGTTATATAACTGTGATTATCTTTTTCTCTGTGCACCTGTAGAATTTAATGTGGAATACATGGAAAAGATCAAAGATTCTCTTGGAAAGAACTGTATCCTCACAGATGTAGGCAGTGTAAAAAGCGTTATCCACGAAAAAGTAACCGAGCTCGGACTTGAAGGACGCTTCATCGGCGGTCATCCTATGGCAGGCTCCGAACGCAGCGGTTTTTCCAATTCCAGTGATCATCTTCTGGAAAATGCTTATTATATCATCACTCCGGGAGGAGAAGTTGCTTTGGAAAAGATTTCTGATTTCACAGAGCTGATCTCCTCTCTTGGTGCGATCCCCCTTGTTATCACTGCAGAAGAACATGATTTCATCACGGCAGGAGTCAGCCACCTTCCTCATATCGTAGCCTCCGCTCTTGTAAATCTTGTAAATCTTCTGGATAACGACGCCCAGTATATGAAAATGATCGCAGCCGGCGGTTTCCGTGATATCACACGTATTGCCTCTTCTTCACCGGTTATGTGGGAACAGATCTGTCTGGAAAATCAGAAAAACATTTCCACGGTTCTGGATGAATTTATCCGTATGCTGATCCAGATCCGCTGTTCCATTGACAACAAAGAAGCTGACAACATCTTTGACATGTTTGCAAGCTCCAAGGATTACCGTGACTCCATTGACATTGTAGACAACAGCCTGATTCCCCGCTCTTATGTCCTTTATATCGATGTGGCAGATGAGGCCGGTGCCATTGCAACCATCGCAACCATCCTTGCAACAGAAAAGGTCAGCATCAAAAATATCGGTATTATCCACAACCGAGAATTTGAAGATGGCGTTCTGAAGATCGAATTTTATACAGACGCAGCTCTGGAGCAGGCTAAAGTGCTTCTTACAAAACGTAATTACAAGATCTGCGAACGCTAATATATAAACGGCAGCAGATATCCGATCTGCTGCCATGTATTTCAAAAATAACAATACAGGCAGGTACTAATATGGAAATCAAAAAAGCAAAAAAATTATCCGGCTCTCTTGCCATTCCCGGAGATAAATCCATTTCTCACAGAGCTGTCATGTTCGGCTCTCTTGCAGAAGGCACTACCAAAATCACAAATTTTCTGGAGGGTGCAGACTGTCTCTCTACTATTTCATGTTTCCGGAAAATGGGTATTAACATTGAAAATACAGAAGGAGAGATCCTGGTCCACGGAAAAGGTCTCCATGGTCTCAGTGCTCCGTCAGAGACTCTTGACGTCGGTAACAGCGGTACTACCACCCGCCTCATCTCCGGGATCCTTGCAGGGCAGGACTTTGTATCAGAGCTTACCGGCGATGCTTCCATCCAGAAACGCCCTATGAAACGGATCATGACTCCGCTTTCCCAAATGGGTGCCGATATCATAAGTCTCAACGGAAACGGATGTGCACCGCTTAAGATCTCCGGAAAAAAGCTCCATGCCATCCACTACAATTCTCCGGTAGCATCTGCCCAGGTAAAATCCTGCGTACTTCTTGCCGGAATGTACTCTGACGGCATTACCCGTGTAACAGAGCCGGTCCTTTCCAGAAATCACACGGAGATCATGCTGAATTACTTTGGCGCCAATGTAACCGCAGAGGGAACAACAGCATCCATCAAACCGGACCCATCTCTTTACGGACGTGAGATCCTGGTTCCGGGAGATATCTCTTCTGCAGCTTATTTTATCGCAGCAGGTCTTCTTGTTCCCAACAGTGAGATCCTTCTGAAAAATGTGGGGATCAATCCGACCCGTGACGGCATCCTTCGTGTATGCAGGGCCATGGGAGCAGATATCACTCTTCTCAATGAAACCACAGAGGGCGAACCTACTGCCGATCTTCTGATCCGCTCCTCTGCGCTTCACGGGACCACAATAGAAGGCGCGATCATTCCTACTCTGATCGATGAACTTCCAATGATCGCCGTTATGGCAGCTTTTGCAGAAGGAACCACTGTTATCCGGGATGCACAGGAGCTTCGTGTCAAAGAGTCCGACCGCATCCAGGTTATGACGGAAAATCTTCGGAAAATGGGCGCAGAGATCCAGGAAACCGAAGATGGCATGATCATTCATGGTGGAAAAGCCCTTCATGGCGCAGAGATCGATTCTCATCTGGATCACCGTGTAGCCATGTCTTTTGCAGTAGCAGGACTGCTTTGTGAGGGAACACTTTCCATCAAAAACGGAGAATGTGTCAACATCTCCTATCCGGAATTCTATTCTGATCTTTATAGTCTGGCAGAATAATTATCTTATATCCAGACAGAGAGCATTTTCATGTATCACAGCGTCTGTTCCATCAGATGACAGTGCATAAAATGCTCTCTTTTTTTATATTTCGTATAATTTTTATTTATTATGGATATCATAATTCCAAAATGAAACCATTTTTTTGATAAATTTTATCGTTTTTCCCACTTTCCAAATTCCTACTATTATGGTATTATTTTTTCGGAAAATAATTATTTCCAGAGAGGAGCAACGATTATGAAAATTTTGTTTTATGACACCAAGAGCTACGATAGGGAATTTTTTGAGAAGCTGCTTCCATCTTATCCAGGTATTGAAATTAAATTCATTGAAGCAAATATCCATGAAGAAACCGCAGCTCTTGCCCACGGCTACGATGCCATCTGTGCATTTGTAAATGCAGATCTCGGCGCACCGGTCATTGAAGAACTTCACCGCCAGGGTGTAAAACTGATCCTGATGCGCTGTGCCGGATACAATAATGTTGATCTGGAAACTACAGCAAAATGCGGGATCCAGGTGGCACGTGTTCCCGGTTATTCTCCGGAAGCAGTTGCCGAACACGCCATGGCACTGGCTCTTACCGCCAACCGGCACACCCACAAGGCATATATCAAATGCCGTGAAAATAACTTTGCACTGAACGGTCTCATGGGCGTTAACTTTTATCAGAAAACAGCCGGAATCATCGGCACCGGAAAAATCGGTCAGGCAATGGCAAAAATCTGCCGCGGCTTTGGCATGAAGGTAATTGCTTATGATCTTTTCCCTAATAAAAATCTTGACTTTCTGGAGTATGTTTCATTGGACGAACTCCTTTCCACCAGTGATCTGATCAGTCTGCACTGTCCGATGACTCCGGAAACAGAGCATCTGATCAACTCCGAAACGATTGCAAAAATGAAAGATGGTGTGATCCTTGTAAATACCTCCAGAGGCGGACTGATCAAAACCGATGACCTGATCGCAGGTATCCGTGATCACAAATTCTTCGCCGTTGGTCTGGATGTTTACGAAGAAGAATCTGCATATGTATATGAAGACATGTCAAGCAGCATTCTTCCTACTTCCACGATCCAGCGTCTTCTGTCCTTCCCAAATGTAACCATAACCTCACATCAGGGATTCTTTACGGTAGAAGCACTGACCAATATTGCGGAGACAACCCTGGAAAACGCAAAAACTTTTATGGATGGAGCTGAAATGAAAAATCTGGTCCACTGATCAGTCTCAGACCTGACATGCAAAATCCCCCGGATACTGATCGTTTATCTGTATCCGGGGGTCTTATTTTGTTCTTTTGATTTTAATAGATCTCGTCAAAAGACTGTCCGTCATCGTCTGTGTAATAAATGCGCTTTGCATCCTGAGTGAAGATCAGCTTCTGTTTCCCTGCATCATCAAGGCTGCACTGCTGATAGGTTACGCCATCCTCTACCGGAAGCATACTGTCTGCATTATCATAGTCTGCAGCAGTCAGATTGGAGGGTACATGGCCATACTCATAAATATACTGGGCCACTTCATCTTTATCTGTATAAGTGCCATTTTCATCCAGTTTCTTTTCGCTCTGCGAGTCTGCTGCATCCGATGAATCGGACCCATCTGTATCTCCTGCTCCTGCAGCATTTTCAGAATCCTGCAGCTGCTCCAGGTCGCTTTCATCAGCTACTGCCATCTCATCGTCACCATTCTGGTCCATGGCCTCCACTTCATCCTCACTCAGAGGTTCCAGGTCATCCTGAAAAGCGGATTCGTCGTATTTTTCCTTATCTTTGCAGCCTCCCAGCATCACTGCCGCCACCCCCGTAACCACCAGGATAAAATATCTGAACTTTTTCATGGATCAATCTCCTTTCATGGAATATCGTTCTCGTAAAAGTGCAATTTCTCTTTTCCATCCTTCATCATCATTTGGTGTCTCCAGAATAAAGGGAATTCCCTCAAGAGCCGGATGGCACACCACATTCACAAGTGCATCCAGGCCGATCTGACCTTCACCGATCTTTGCATGACGATCCTTATGACTGCCCAGTCCGTTTATACTGTCGTTAAGATGAACAGCCTTCAATCTGGAAAGGCCGATCACCCGGTCAAACTCATCAAGAACACCATCCAAATCATGGACAATATCATAACCGCCATCCCATACATGACAGGTATCCAGGCAGACACCCAGTTTATTATTTTTTTCCACCCTGTCAATGATATCACGAAGCTCCTGAAACGTTGCTCCTACTTCTGAACCCTTGCCGGACATAGTTTCCAGAAGGACGGTCGTACTCTGTTCTTCTGTAAGGACATCATTGAGAATTTCCGCAATTTTGGTAATTCCCATCTCAGTTCCCTGCCCTACATGACTGCCCGGGTGAAAATTATAATAATTTCCCGGTGTATATTCCATACGTTTCAGATCATCTGCCATGATCTCTCTTGCAAAATCTCTCAGATTTTCTTTTGCGGCACAGGCATTCATGGTATACGGTGCATGTGCCACCAGCTTTCCAAAATGATTTTCCCTGGAAAGCTCCAGAAATCTTTCCACATCTGCGGGATCGATCTCTTTTGCCTTGCCTCCTCTGGGATTTCGGGTAAAAAAAGCGAACGTATTTCCGCCGTTTTTCAGCATCTGACGTCCCATGGCAGCATAGCCTTTGGACGAACTTGTATGATTTCCGATATATAATACCATATCAGCACCATCTCCCTGTAGTTTATATTTCTGCCTTTTGGCCTAATTATTATATCAAAAACTTCTTTTTCTGAAAAGTCCGCGATTCTTTCTTTACAATACTTACCATTCTTTCTATAATAAAGATATCTTTACATACGAAGGAGAAAAAGAATGGCAAACGACAATCGAAGGCGGCCGCCTCATGGCCATGATCCGGAGCAGGCACGCAGAGAAGCCGCCAGAGCACAGGAAGCACGGCGGAAGCATTCTGGTTCTGCATCCCGTAATTCCCGTTCACATTCCACTGGGACTCGCAGGAATGACATCAGCAAAAAATCCAGATATTACCAGGTACGCCGTCAGAAAATGTTTCTTGCAGCTGGCGGGATCCTGATCATACTTGTTCTTGTGATCATTTTTTCCGCACGTGCATGCATTTCTTCCCGGAAAGCTGCAGAAGCCGCCGCTTTGCAGAAGGCACAGGAAGAGGAGGCCGCAAAAAAGGCAAAAGAAGAAGCTGCTGCTGTGAAAGATCCCGTTTCACTGACGCTCAGCGTAGTCGGGGACTGCACGTTGGGTACCGATGAGACCTTTGATTATGACACAAGTCTGAACGCATGCTACGATAACAACGGCAAAGATTATTTCTTTAAGAATGTAAAAAGCATCTTTGAGGCAGATGACCTGACAATTGCCAATTTTGAAGGAACCCTCACCGATTCCGATGCCAGAGAAGATAAAACCTTTGCATTTAAAGCACCTGCCGAATATGCTCAGATACTCACCAGCGGTTCCGTTGAAGCCGTAAACACTGCAAACAATCACAGCCACGATTACGGAGAGCAGAGCTACACGGATACTCTGACTGCTCTGGACAATGCGGGCATTACACACTTCGGTTATGATGATACTGCAGTTATGGACATCAAGGGAATCAAAGTTGGTCTTGTCGGAATTTACGAACTGAAGGATCATCTTGGACGCGAACAGCAGCTGAAAGATAATATCGCAAAGGTCAAAGCAGATGGAGCAGAGCTTATAGTTGTGATCTTCCACTGGGGCAATGAGACCGAAACAGTTCCCGATACCAATCAGATGACCCTTGGCCGTCTTGCTATCGATGAAGGTGCAGATCTGGTATGCGGCCATCATCCGCACGTACTCCAGGGAATCGAAACCTATAAAGGAAAAAACATCGTCTACAGTCTTGGCAATTTCTGTTTTGGAGGAAACAGTTCTCCAAGTGATATGGACACCATGATCTTCCAGCAGACCTTCACTGTCACCTCAGAAGGCGTACAGGCTGATAACGTGACCAATATCATTCCCTGTTCTATTTCTTCCGCAGATGGCTACAACAATTATCAGCCAACTCCTGCATCCGGAGATGAGGCATCCAGGATCAAATCCAAGATAGAGGAACGCAGTGCTGCGATTCCTGCCGCGGATTCTTCATCCGCTACATCGGAAGGCTCTGACAGTGAAGAATAAATAGCATAACAAAAAATAATATCCCAACAGATCCTGTAATAATGCATGTTTCCATGCTGCGATCCGTTGGGATATTATTTATATAAAAAGTAATTTTAAATCTTATTCGATCATCATGGCATCCCCGAAACTGAAGAAACGATATCTTTCCTTCACAGCTTCTTCATAAGCAGCCATAATATGTTCTTTTCCGGCAAGGGCTGAAACTAACATCAGAAGCGTGGACTCCGGCAGATGGAAATTAGTGATCAGTCCATCGATAGCTTTGAATTTATATCCAGGATAGATAAAGATCTCTGTCCATCCGCTTCCGGCCTTCACGATTCCATCCTCTCCGGCTGCGGACTCCAGGGTACGGCAGCTGGTAGTTCCCACAGAAATCACTCTTCCGCCGTTTTTCTTTGTATCATTGATCAGTTTTGCCTGATCTTCTTCTACAATATAAAACTCCGAGTGCATATGATGCTTTTCTACATCATCCACCTTTACCGGGCGGAAGGTTCCGAGACCTACATGCAAAGTTACATGTGCAATATTCACACCCTTCTCCTTTACTTTCTCAAGAAGCTCCGGCGTGAAGTGAAGTCCTGCGGTAGGTGCGGCAGCAGATCCCTCATTCTTTGCATATACAGTCTGATAACGGTTCTTATCCTTCAGCTTGTGGGTAATATACGGCGGCAGCGGCATTTCTCCCAGCTGATCCAGGATCTCTTCGAAAATCCCCTCATAATGGAACTGGATCAGACGGTTTCCCTCATCTACAATATCAATGATCTCACCCTTCAGGATACCGTCACCAAAAGTGATCTTTGCACCAGGACGTGCTTTTTTTCCCGGCTTTACAAGACACTCCCAGATATCATTTTCGCGGCGTTTCAGAAGCAGGATCTCGATCAGCGCTCCTGTCTCTTCCTTGTGACCATAAAGACGTGCCGGGATAACCTTGGTATCATTGATCACAAGACAGTCTCCCTTATGCAGGTAATCCAGTATATCGGTAAAATGACGATGTTCGATACTTCCATCTTTCAGGGACAGATGCATCAGTCTGGAAGAACTTCTGTCCTCCAGCGGATCCTGAGCGATCAGTTCCTGTGGCAGATCATAATAAAAATCTGATGTTTTCATAATTATTTTTCCACTTCCTCTTTCCACTGTTTGCGAAGCCTGCGGACCTCGTTCCACTCTTTGTTGGTCAGATCAGCTTTTGGTAAAAGATCCGGCCTCCATTTGGCTGTACGGATGATAGACTGCTCTCTTCTCCATTTATCCACATTGGCATGGTGTCCGGAAAGCAGCACCTCCGGAACCTTTTTGCCATGCCATTCCTCCGGGCGGCTGTACTGGGGATACTCCAGAAGATTCCCGGAAAAGGATTCCGTCTCACCGGATTCCTGATTATTCAGAACACCTGGTACCATTCTGGAAATAGAATCCATCATGACCATAGCCGGAAGTTCTCCACCGGTAAGTACATAATCACCAATGGAAACATAGTCTGTTACGATTTCTTCCAGAACACGCTCATCAATTCCCTCATAATGACCACAGAGGAAAACCAGGTCTTCTTCCAGGGCAAACTCTTTTGCCATATCCTGATTGAAGGTTTTTCCCTGAGGAGTCAGAAAGATCACGCGGGGTTTCCTTCCAATACGTTCTGCAATGGATTCATAAGACAGATATACCGGCTCCGCCTGCATCAGCATTCCGGCTCCGCCGCCATAAGGATAATCATCTACCTTCTGGTGCTTATTGAATGCAAAATCCCGTATATTGATCGCTTCCAGTGATAACAGTCCCTTTGTAATGGCACGACCTGTAATACTTGTGTTCATTCCGTTCTCGATCATTTCCGGAAATAATGTAAGTACATGATAATTCATTTAAACAAGCCCTTTCATCAAATGTACAGTCATGGTATTTTTTTCCACATCCACATCAAGAACACAGTCATGGATCGCAGGAAGCAGGATTTCCTCGCCATCCATACGATCTACAATATAAACATCATTGGCGCCGGTCTCCATCACATCACGGAGCACTCCGAATTTCTCCCCATTCTCCAGAAGTACCTCCATTCCGATGAGATCCGCCACATAATATTCGTCCTCGCCAAGCTCCTGTGCCTCTTCACGTGGGATCCAGAGCTCACGGCCCTTATACATTTCAATATCATTGATGTTGTCAATGCCTTCAAACTTCAGGATCGCAAGATTTTTAAAAAACTTTACATTCTGAATATTCAGTCTGCGAAGCTCTTTTCCTGTATCCAGAAGCACATATTCAATATCAAGAAAACGCTCTGCGTCATCCGTTGTCGGAAAAACTTTTACTTCACCACGGACGCCATGGGTCGTTGTAATAACTCCTACCTTTAATAAATCTTCCATTTTTGCTCCCTTTCAGAGTAAAAACAGGAGCCATGGAATCCACAGCTCCTGTCTCTTTTTCATTGCAGAATATCTACAATCACTTTTTTGCTGCTTTTTGAAGAAGCCGCTTTCACAACAGTACGGATTGCCTTGGCAATTCTGCCCTGTTTTCCGATAACCTTACCCATATCGGCCGGTCCGACCTTCAGTTCAACAACAATCGCGTCGTCTTTTTCAGTCTCAGTAACGACTACTTCATCCGGATTTTCAACAAGAGATTTTGCAATTACTTCTACAAGTTGTTTCATTACATACCTCCTTGCTCCTGCCTCATTGAGGCCACAGATCCAAATCTGTCAGGTATTATTTCTCGATTCCGGCAAGTTTAAGAAGCTTAGCAACTACCTCTGTAGGCTGAGCACCAGCTGCAAGCCATTTTTTTGCTGCCTCTTCATCGATTTTGTATACGCTTGGGTCAAGGTTCGGATCATATGTTCCGATCTCTGCGATGCATCTTCCGTCACGTTTGCAGCGGGAATCTGCTACTACGATTCTATAGAAAGGTGCTTTCTTCTGTCCCATTCTTCTTAATCTGATCTTAACTGCCATTTTTGTTTTCCTCCAATTATCTTTCTGAAAATTTATTGTTATTTATTAAAAGGGAAGCTTAAAGCCGCCTCTTTTTCCCATATTCATCTTGCCGCCTGTTAATCCCGGCATCTGTTTCATCATCTTCTTGCTCTGCTCAAACTGCTTCACAAGACGATTTACTTCTGTAATATCCACTCCGGCGCCTCTGGCGATACGGTTCTTGCGTGAGATGTTCAAAATGTTGGGGTTACTTCTCTCCTGAGGTGTCATGGAAAGAATGATGGACTTGGTACGGTCCATAGCCTTCTCATCGATCATACCCTCGATATCCTTCATCTTACCGCCCATTCCGGGAAGCATGTTCAGGATACTGGAAATACCACCCATCTTGTTCATCTGCTCCATGCTGGTAAGATAATCATTGAAGTCGAAGTCCATTTTCTTCAGCTTCTTTTGCATCTCCTGAGCCTGTTCCTGATCCACAGATGCTTCCACCTTCTCGATCAGACTCATTACATCGCCCATTCCAAGGATCCTGGAAGCCATACGTTCTGGATAAAACTGTTCCAGATCTGAAAGCTTCTCTCCCATACCAACATAGAAGATCGGTTTGCCGGTCACGGCTTTAATGGAAAGCGCAGCGCCGCCTCGTGTATCACCGTCCATCTTAGTCAGGATCACACCATCAATGCCGACTTTATCAGAAAAGTTCTGCGCCACATTTACTGCATCCTGTCCTGTCATGGCATCAACTACAAGCACTGTAGCATCTACATTCACATTCGCTTTGATATCCTCAAGCTCCTGCATCATATCCTCATCAATGTGAAGACGTCCTGCTGTATCGATGAGCACAACATTCTGCTGATTGGATTTCGCATGCTCGATAGCTGCTTTTGCAATATCCACGGGATTCTGCTTATCTCCCATGGAAAAGACCTCGACGCCCTGTTTCTCACCGTTTACCTGCAACTGTGTGATCGCTGCCGGACGGTAAACATCACAGGCCACAAGCAGTGGTTTCTTTCCCTTGGATTTCAGTTTGCCTGCCAGCTTGGCAACCGTCGTTGTCTTACCTGCACCCTGAAGACCGACCATCATAAGAACGGTAAGATCCATTCCCGGTTTGATCGGAAGCTCTGTTGTCTCACTTCCCATCAGGTTGACCAGCTCATCATTTACGATCTTGATCACCATCTGTCCCGGATTCAGACCATTCATAACATCCTGTCCGATAGCCTTTTCCTGAACGGATTTCGTAAACTGCTTAACGACCTTAAAGTTAACATCCGCTTCCAGAAGCGCCATCTTAACTTCCTTCAGTGCTACCTTGACATCAGCCTCTGTGAGACGGCCCTTGCCCTTCAGCTTCTTAAATACATTCTGCAGTTTATCTGTTAAACTCTCAAATGCCATTGATCATAACTCCTCTAATATCACATTGGAAATCGCCGCAATATCTTCGGCGTGGTACTTGTCAGCCAGTTCATGGATCTTTATGACCTGACTGCGGATGTTCAGGAATTTCTCGACCAGATGAAGCTTCTCTTCATATTCTTCCAACGTCCGATTGCACCGTCTGATCATATCATGCACACCCTGTCTGCTGATGCCAAGTTCCTCAGCAACCTCACTTAAGGAATAATCCTCAAATACCACACTGGTGTACACCTGCCGCTGCCTCTCTGTCAGAAGCTCTCCATAAAAATCAAATAAAAATGTCTGCTCTACAAATTTCTCCATCTGTAATCACCTTGGCTATCATACACGATTCCGGCACACCTGTCAAGGGTTTTTGCTTTACAATTTTATTTTTTCCTGAATTTCACAAAAAAAGGCCGGAAAAGCACTTTTCTGCTGGGTTTTGCAGGCTTTTCCGACCTTTGTTATTCTATTTACCTCTTATTAATAAGTCTTATGCTTCGATCAAAACATTTCCTTTGTCATTTTATCGATTTCCTTATCCACTGCCTCATATACACCTGGGATACATGAGAAATTCAGGCCATGAGTGGTGCACGGAATAAAATAAAGCTTACCACAGTCTCTGCAAAGCTGATCTGTTGACTCTTCGATCATTTCCTGATTCCAATCAAAGCGATCTACTTTACCGTTATCGATACCACCCATAAATGTGATATCTTTTCCATATTCTTTGATCAGCTTCGGAAGATCATTAACAGACATACAGCCCTGCCATACATCAATTCCCATCTCGATCATTGTCGGAACCAGTGTTGCACTGTAGCTGTCATTATGGTGGATGATCAGTTCAACACCATGATCATGGTAATATCCGTAAATACGTTTGTAAGAATCCATAAAGAACTCACGGAACATATCCACACTGATAAATGTAGACTTCTGTGTTCCCCAGTCATCATGATGGAAGACAACATCCGGTTTCATATAGGTGCAGACCTGCTCTGCCCATTTCAGTTCCCACTCTGTAATATATTCGATCAGTTCATGCATGGCTTCCGGCTCTTCGTAGAAATTGATCATGGTATTCTGGATCTCACAGAGATAATGGCACATCTCAAAAACTCCAGGTGCAACCATTGCAGTAACCATGGTTTCATTCCGGTCAATTCCGGCAACTGTCTCCTGGCATTCTTTCCAGTCCTCTGCCGTGTAGTTGATGTCCGGTGCCTTTACATATTTTTTCCACTCTGCGACGTCCGGACATACCAGATGCTCCGGATCATGGAGCGGAAACGCTCCCGGTGTTCCTGCAGGCCAGGAATTATAATATCCCCATCCGCATTTTACTGTTGGTGCACCAGGTCCTTCCGGCATCATAGGATACTTCGTCTGATATGGAGTATTCAGAACAAATGTCAGTCCCTCATACTGTTTTACAAAACGATCCGGATTTCCTCCGCGGATCACTTCCAGCATATTTTGTCTTTTTGTTAACATAAACGCACCTCCTCTACGTTATTATGCAGGAAAGCCTTTTTTCCGCACTTGTTTTGCCACACCCCAACATAAAAGGCTTGTTTCTGCACTTGTTTTTTCCTTATGATTCTATTATACTGTAAATCAAAAGAATCACAATTCCACATAATATGGCTATTATTCCTGTTTTTTCCTACAAAATATAGGAAGGAGGATTTTCCTTGAAACTCAGTGCAAAACTCATATGCTATCACCTGCAGAAATCATTTTCCATGCATACATCCAGGCTGGATACATCCCCCACCCTTTCCTGCCCTTCCTGCTTTGAAAAGAACACCGTTCTTCAGGATGGACGTGTTTACCTTATCACAGATCCGGATTTTCAGCTCACTTTTCATCATCCCCAAAATATTCTGTTCCTGATGATTGGAAAAATCTATCAGAACTACGAATTAACTCAGCCAAACATGTGTATCATCCCTGAAGATATTCCAGTCAATATTGTCTTTAACAGGATTCAGGATATTTTTATCCTCTATGATCAGTGGAATCAGTCCCTGATGGATTCCCGTCTCCGGAACGCATCTATCCAGGAGCTTCTGGATCTTACAGCTTCCATTATTCCCAATCCAATGATGCTGATCGGTATGGATTTTACTATCATTGCCTCCAGAGACTGGAATCTAAGTGATCTTTCCAATTCTGTTTTGGGTTCCACTGAAAATTCCTGGGCTATTGTGGACAGCCTGAAGCAGGATCCTCATTACGAAGAGGCTTTTTATAAAACCGGATATTTTTATTATCCGGGAAATGGCCTTACTGCTCCTTCTCTTTGCGTAAATATCTCCAATAATGATAAAGCAGTATACAGGCTGATGTTTTCCGAAGGTGAGGTTCCCCTGGATGATACGTTTGGTTTTGTTCTGGAGTACCTTTCCCAGATGGTATCCCATGCACTTTCTACAGGAATCATGCACAGCCGGGATAAAGCTTTTCCTCTGCATCAGATTTTTATGTCCATTCTGACTGATCCCGGAGCTGATTATGTAAAAATCAGTCAGCAGCTGACAAATGTGGGATGGCTTTCTTCCCATATGTATCAATGCATCCTGATCCAGACCGGACTGATCGACCAGAAAAATCTGACCCTTAATGCCATCTGTAACTATCTGGAAAATACAATTCCTGCCACCTGTGCCACGGAACATAAAGGCAATGCTGTGCTTTTTATCAATCTGGATCTCTGCACTCTGACTATCCATGAGATTTCCGATAAGATCGAGGGCTTTATCAAAAGCAGCATGTTAAGCGCCGGATACAGCCGGAAGATGCTTGGACATTTCAATTTCCACCGGCAATACACGCAGGCTTCTGTTACCCTGCAGGTTGGAAAACGCAAAAATCCCGCAGAAAGTATCCACTATTTTGACTCCATCGCTCTGCCCTATATTCTGGAACAGGCAACCAGAAAGCTTCCTGCTTACATGGTCTGTCACGAAAAGCTTCTGTCAATGAAATATAAGGATGAGGCAAAGCAATCTCATCTCTATGAAACACTGCGTTGTTTTCTGGAGCACAACCAGAACATTTCTCATACTGCCAGCGCTTTATTTATCCACAGAAGTACTCTTCTTTATCGTCTGGATAAGATCAAAGCTTTTCTGGATTCAGATCTTACAGACAGAAACGAGATCCTGTATCTGTTGCTTTCTTTTCATCTGATGGATATGGAAGAAGAAAACCGGAATGCAAGATCATAAAAAACGGGAACTCTCTTAAATATTTAGCGTTTTCCCAGCTGCCAAAATGCAACTGCACTGGCTGCCGCCACATTCAGTGAATCCACACCGTGTGCCATTGGAATACATACTGTATAATCACAATCCGCAATGGTCTCCGAAGCAAGGCCATCCCCCTCTGTTCCAAGAACTACTGCCAGTTTTTCTTCTGCCATCAGATGAGGATCATCAATATCAAAGGAATCCTCCCTAAGAGCCATGGCTGCCGTCTTAAATCCCATCGCTTTCAGAGACCGGATTCCTTCCGTTTTCCACTCTGTTTTTTCATCAAAAAATGTCCATGGTATCTGGAATACGGTTCCCATGCTGACACGGATCGCACGGCGGTACAATGGATTGCTGCACCCCGGTGTCAGCAGCACCGCATCCATCCCAAGAGCCGCCGCAGAACGAAAGATCGCGCCTATATTAGTAGGATTTACCACATTTTCCAGAACTGCGATCCTGCGGGCATTTTTGCATACATCGACTATATCAGGAAGCGCCGGCCGGCGCATTGCACAGAGCATTCCTCTTGTCAGCTTGAATCCAGTCAGCTGCGTCAACACATCAAATTCTGCCGTATAAACCGGGATGTCTCCACAACGACGGATCAGTTCTTTTGCCTCACCCTCAACATGTTTATGTTCCACCAGAAAAGAAATCGGCTGGCACCCGGAATCCAAAGCTCTCTCAATAACCTTCGGGCTCTCCGCAATAAAGATCCCCTTCTCCGGTTCTGCCCGGTTCAAAAGCTGTATCTCCGAGATCCTGGCATATACATCCAGCTCCGGAGCGTTGAAATCTGTGATTTCTATGATATTTGACATGGTTATTTTTCTCCTGTTCTGTCTTCTTGTTTTCATCCTGCTATTGTAACAGAATCTCTTTGCAAAAGAAAGCCAGGTGCTATATGTTTCCACCTGGCTTTGCTGCTACTTGTAAAACAATTTGTTTATATTCAGATTCTCACTTCCATCCACCGGATCATATCCCCGATCACTTCATCTTTACAATACTCATTCAGGATCTCATGAAAAAGTCCGCCGTAGATCTTCATCTGCTTGTCTTTTGATCCTGCTTCTTTAAAGAAATCATAGGTATCCTGTACACTTACCAGACCGTCTTTCTCGCCGTGTGTCATAAGGACCGGATAATGGAACTCTGCTTTTTTCTCTTTGAACCAGTCAAGTCCGTCGCAGATCGCATAGCATAACCCCGCTGTAAAGGACTGTTTATTGTATGGATCTTTTCCGTACCAGTCTACCACTTCCTGTACAGAGCATACACCTGAACCCAGCTGATTGGCAAGGCGCGTATGTACATCCATTTCTCCCGGCACACCACGTATCAGATTGCCGTTATCTGCGGTCAGCGCACCACTGGTAATGATCCCCCGGAGTTTTTTGTCCGGATATTTGGCTCCGTACAGAGAAACCGTAAATCCGCCCATGCTGTGTCCCAGAAGAAATACCGGGATATCCGGATTTTCCTCAATTGCCATATCCACAACTACGTTGGTGTCGTCCAGAAGCTCATTGAAATCTGAATAAAAAGTCTCTTCACCTTCAGACCGTCCATGTCCTCTGTGATCAAAACGATAGGTTCCGATTCCCGCCTCATGAAGTTTTTCCGCAAAATAATCGTACCTGCCCTGGTGCTCACAGAGTCCGTGGACAATCACGATCACCGCTTTATTGTCTGCTGCTGTTTCTTTTTTCAGATACAGTTTCGTTCCGTCAAACGATGTGATCATACTTTCACCCATAATAAAACCCTCCCTTTTCTTTCTGCGAGATACATATCCCCATTATATGTCTCACGCTATCTGATAGGTTTATCATATCATGAAATCTGTATTTTGATAACCCCTATTACTAATTATCAGCAATTATATGATTTTTACAAAAAGTAATGAAAAATAGAGGAGTGACATATTTTGTTCTCTGAACTATAATCACCTCAGTACAAAGGGGCTGTCGCACTAAAAAATTAGTGCGACAGCCCCTTCTTTTTTCATTGTTAGGGCAAATCCCTAACAAAAACGGCAACGGAATATCTACATTTCCGCTGCCTGAATTTCTTATTCTACTTCTTCCGGCTCCATGCTGAGCATATGGCCTTCCTGATTTCCAATATCATATTTCTGTCCGTATTCCTTGAAATACTGGTAGTAGTCCGCACTGTTTGTGGGATAGATCTTGGAATCGTGAATATGAAGATCAGATCCTGTCTCTCCGCTCTTCATAAGTGCCACCATAGCACTTGCACAGTGAGTTGCGATACGACAGAAACTGTTAAGGATATCACTAAATACCGTTCCCTCTTCCAGTCCGCATTTGCCCTGGCTCAGTCGCTCTGCATGACGCATCTTCAGTACATCACAAAGTCCTGTGATCACAGCTCCGAGAGGTGCTACTCTCTGTGCCATTTCTTTATCATCTTTCATGAAAGCATTGCAGGTTATATTGATATCCTCACGAACTGCCTCCATAACAACATTCAGCTCATCCCAGGCTTCCTGTGAAAAATTCGTATGGTTATCATGCATTTCATTGGACATATGAGCAATGTAAGAAGCATGATCACCGATACGCTCAAAGTCATTGATCGTATGCAGATACAGTGAAGTCTGTCTTGTCTGTGCAGAATTCATCTCTCTCTTTGTCAGCTGGATCAGATACTCTCCTAGACGACTTTCATACTTGTCGATCAGATCCTCTTTTCGCTGAACCTTATCATACTTATCCTGCTGATAATCATTCAGAAGATTCATGGCTCTGTTGACATTCTTACGGAGCTTCTTGGACATTCCGTTCATTACACGGTGACACTGTGCGATAGCAAGGGCCGGGTAATTCAGAAGACGCTCTTCCAGAAGATCAAAGTCTGCCTCATCTTCCAGATCTTCTTTGTTATCCTTAACAAGCCAGCATACCAGCTTCTCGATCTTTGAAATAAACGGGAACAGCACGATAACCGTTGCCAGACGGAAAACTGTGTTCAAAAGTGCGATCGCTACCGGTGTCATGGTCATATCCATAAATGTAAAATGTACAAACGCATTCACGGTATAAAAGATCACAGACCAGAGAATCAGACCAAACAGGTCATTGATCAGATATACAAGAGCCGTTCTTTTACCGTTCTTATTTGCTCCGATGGCTGAGATCAGAACTGGACATGCAGCACCAACACCGATACCAAGAACGATCGGAAATGCACTTGCAAATGTCAGGATACCGGTTACGGAAAGAGCCTGGAGCACACCGACTGTTGCAGACGCACTCTGGAGTACCGCAGTAAAAGCGATACCTACGAGAATACCTGCGATCGGATTGGAAAACATAGTCAGCATCTTGATGAACATCGGACTCTCACGCAATGGAGATACCGCACCACTCATCATCTGCATACCTGTCATCAGGATCGCAAAACCAAGCATGATATTTCCCACGTTCTTATGTAAGGTACGCTTACAGAACATACGGAAAATAATACCAACTACAGCCACAACAGCAGAAATAGTTGCTGTGGAAAGAACACTAGCGATTCCATTAGATCCTTCAATATAAGAAAGACATAAGATCCAGCCAGTAATACTGGTTCCGATATTGGCTCCCATGATGATACCGATCGCCTGTTTCAGTTTCATCATACCGGAGTTTACAAAACCGATCACCATAACTGTCGTCGCAGAAGACGACTGGATCACACTGGTAACACCAGTACCAAGTGCGACACCCTTCAGCGGAGTATTGGTCATCTTATAAAGAAATGCTTCCAGCTTATTACCTGCTGCCAGCTTCAGACCATCGCCCATTAGGGACATACCAAACAAAAATAATGATACTCCACACAACAAAGATAAGATCATTGAAAAAATTGCCATAATTTTCTCCTTTGTCATACTCGCTTCCTGTCATAACCTGTCAGGAGCCATGTTATCCTGAAAATGCGACTTTACATTTCCTTAATCTGGATTTTTCTTATTTTTAACATTTTCCCATTTATTATGCCACATCAATTTCCATATTACAACAACAGATTTATTTCGAAAATAAAAAAATTCGAAGGCAGCGGATTATCTTCCAAAACTCTGCCCTCGAAATGGGGATTTTTGAGTGATTTTTCACAAAATTTTCTATTTTTCCAGGCGCATCAGCATATCATCCAAAATATCTTCCAAATACCCTCCCGTTGTTTTTTCCCCTTCTTTTTTTATCTGGAGCATCGCTTTCAAATCTTCATCGGACAGGCAGATGATCAGTTTCCCGCTTTACCGTAGACTTCCCCGTGCAGCCATTTTCGCATGTTTATCCGCTCCTTTTCTGGAAATAATGATCGCAACTTTACGGAGAGCTTTTTCGTACAGATATTTTTCTGTAGTGTAAATTTCCCTCTGAGTAATAGGCTTTTCATAGTTTTTAAACTCGAACACGATATACTTCGTAGAAAAATACTTACAGATCGTGTCAAAAAAATCCTGTGTCACCCCGTTTTTGATCTTACAGCACATGTCAAAACGATACAGATCTTCCTCTGTTGTCTTCTGCTGCTCCCACAAAGTCAGATATTCTCCAAGGATATATTTCAGAATAGAAACACAAAGTTCCTCATATTTCTTGAAAGCTGCACTACCGGTCTCCAACACTTTTAACTGCGCTATATAGCTGTCAGCAACCGATTCCGGATCCGTATTCTCCATCTGGCTGCTTTCCTCAAAGATAAAAGGCTCCGGTCTCTCCGGTTCTATGTTTTCCACCGAATAATTCAGAATCGAGATCAGTTCGTTCTTCAGTTCCGGATAGTCCTCAAAGAGCCACAGCACATTTCGGATGTCCCAGACATATCCAAGCTTCGCCTCTTCGTACTTTCTCTTAGTCTCATCAGAGACCAGATTCGCCACTACACAGATATTTTGTAATGGCAGATCCTTTTTCTGATCTGACACTGCTTTTCCAACCAGACGGCTATAACTCTGCAACCGTTTAAGTGTAGCGATTTCTTTGGAATCACTGTACATTCTGGTCATAAAGACCCATTCATCGCTTTGGAAAGAAACCCCTTTATATGTAAGGTATTTTTCAAAAAGCTGCTTAAAGCGGGCCATATTTTCCCAGTTTTTCATCTGCACATCACCCTCTGAATTTATATAGGGTTCTACGCAGAGATTGCGAACGACCTGTTCTGTCACTTTTATGTTCGGCGCATATATCAGGCTTCTGTACATCCGGCTTTTGTTTGGCACAGAACGTGGAAAATCTTCCGGAAATCCCTTTAATCTGGCTATTTCTTTGTGTGTGATCTTATGATAGACGCCATGGATACGGATCAGCGGCATTTTTATCAGATTCAGACGAACCTGCCCGGATTCCCGATAACCGCCTTTTTCCCAACACAAAACGCTGTCACCGGCATGCGAAGCATCAATCTTCTCTTTCGCAAAATCAATTCTGTAATACCAGGAATCCTGTGGATTCATTTCCACCCAGCCATCCAACAGGATACTACTCTTATGGACCTGCACCGGCATGATCATATCCGAAGCATTCACTCTTTTTGAAACAATATATGCAAATTCTTCCCGCAGCGGAAATGCAGTAACCTCCGAACTCTGGATATTTTTATGCGTGATATGGTATCCATATTCTTGCAGCTGAAAAATGTGCTCCTTTATGAACCCTTTCCATAATTGCTTTTTCATAACAAAAAGAATGGCCGGCGGTCGTCTTCTTTGCACCAGGGTCAAACTATAAAACACCTCTTCTGCTTTCGACTGCGTCAGATCAAAAGCCCAGACATCACTGTCCGGAACTGTGGCAGGATCTATGGAAGAAAGGCTGCATGCAGTTACATTTTGACTTATATTTTCCTGATAGATCTCTATCACTTTTCTGTCCGGCTCATATGCTTTCAAAATCTCATAACCGGCATTTTGAAAACCAAGAGTCAGCGCACCGATACCGGCATTAAAGATCACCACTGTATTCTTCATATATTTTTTCCTATCTTATTATTTGTACTGTGACAGCAGCTCCAAAAGCTTACCACTGTTGATTGGTTTGTTATAATTGATCCCCACAAGCCAGGATATTCCCTGTACATTTCTGTAAAGACTCCGGATAATTTTTCTCCTTTATCTGCTCTATGGCTGTCCGGGCACTCTGGTTTCAGTTCAATCTCCTCTCTGGCACTACCGGCATAAGCATGTACCCGTCACCCCTTCTTAATATCCCCTGAAAAGCAAAATAATTTCACAGCATCATATGTCTATATGATACCATGAAACTATTTTTGCGTAAAGATTTTATAAAAAAGCCTCAGAGTATTTTCGCATATACATACTCTGAGGCTTTCTCTATAGTCCATATATATTTTTTACTCCACTGTCACGCTCTTCGCCAGATTTCGTGGTTTATCCACATCCAGTCCTTTGGCTACGCTTACGTAGTAGCCCAGAAGCTGAAGCGGGATCACTGCCAGGGATGTTGCAAAGTGCGGGTCTGTTTTCGGGATGTAGACGGTGAAGTCTGCGGTATCCTCGATATTGTAATTACCAAATGTGGTCAGGCCCATAAGGTAGGCGCCGCGGCTCTTACACTCAACCATATTGCTGACTGTTTTTTCGTAGAGATCCGGCTGGGTCAGCACACCGATCACAAGAGTCCCGTCTTCGATCAGGGAGATCGTTCCGTGTTTCAGCTCTCCGGCAGCATAGGCTTCAGAGTGAATGTAACTGATCTCTTTCATCTTCAGACTGCCCTCCAGGCTGATAGCGTAATCAATTCCTCTTCCTACAAAGAAAGCATCTTTTACATTTGCCTGTTTTGAGGCAAACCACTGGATACGTTCCTTATCTTCCAGGATCTTACAGATCTTATCCGGAAGTGTCTGCAGTTCACTGATATAATTGCTGTAGGCTTCTTCTGTGATCGTTCCTCTTACCATTGCAAACTGGATCGCCAGTGTATAAGCTGCGATCAGCTGTGTGCTGTACGCCTTGGTAGTAGCTACAGAAATCTCCGGTCCGGCCAGAGTATAAAATACATTATCAGCCTCACGTGCAATGGAAGATCCCACTACATTAACGATTCCCAGTGTACGAATACCATTTTCCTTGCATTTACGAAGTGCTGCAAGACTGTCTGCTGTTTCACCGGACTGGCTGATGATCACTGCAAGGCTGTTGGTGTTAAGGGCCATTTTTCGGTAACGGAATTCGGAAGCGAGCTCTACTCTTACCGGGATCTGTGCAAGATCCTCGATCACATACTGTGCTGCCATTCCTACGTGATAAGCGGAGCCGCAGGCTATGATATAGATCTGCTGGATGTTCCGGATGCTTTCTTCTTCCAGGCCAACTTCACTGAGGTCGATCTTTCCATCCTTGAGCACGGAATTCAACGTATCCAGTACTGCCTTTGGCTGTTCATGGATCTCTTTCATCATGAAATGCTCATATCCGGCTTTTTCCGCTGCTTCTGCATCCCATTCAATGGTTTTCAGCTCTTTCTCGATCTCATCTCCATCAAGATTGTAGAAGGTGACTTCGCCTTTTTTCACACGCGCCATCTCCAGATTGCCGATATAATATACATTGCGGGTGTATTTCAGGATCGCCGGTACGTCAGAAGCGATAAAGGATTCATCTTCTGCCACTCCAAGGATCATGGGGCTGTCTTTTCTGGCTACATATATTTCACCCGGATAATCCTTGAACATGATCGCAAGGGCATAGGAACCACGGATACGTACCATGGAATGTGTGATGGCATCCACCGGTGTTCCCTCATATTTCTTGTAATAATAATCGATCAGCTTGACTGCTACCTCGGTATCGGTCTCAGAATAGAAAGTATAGCCTTTACGGGTGAGCTTATTTTTCAGTTCCTGATAGTTCTCAATGATGCCGTTGTGGACTGCTACGATATTACCGTCGTCTGTCATATGCGGATGTGCATTGTTCTCAGAAGGTTCACCATGAGTTGCCCATCTGGTATGACCGATACCACAGGTTCCCGGTACAGTCTCTCCGCCGTTTGTCTTTTCTGACAGAACTTTCAGTCTTCCCTTGGCTTTGATCACTTCCGTCTCGTCCTCGCCGTCACGTACGGCGATTCCAGCGGAATCATATCCTCTGTATTCCAGCTTGGAGAGTCCATCTAAAAGGATCGGAGCTGCCTGGTGTCTACCTGTAAATCCTACAATTCCACACATATTTATCTGTCCTTTCTGTCTATGCAGGTATTTTCGCAAAAGACCGGGCTGTTACATCATATGCAACAGTCCGGTCAGAAGTTTCAGTTATTGCAATATAACACGTCCTACAGTATAGCACGTACCACTCTCGGTTTGCAACCCGCTTTTTCCAGAGCTGCAACGATCTGATTCTTATGATCTGTTCCGAATGCTTCCATAGTGATCCGAAGTTCTACGGCTGCATTTCGGTTGGTACTTACAAACTGGTTATGATCCAGTTTGATAACATTACCCTGATTTTCAGCGATCACACTTGCAACACGTACCAGTTCACCTGGCTTATCCGGAATAAGTACGGATACGGTAAAGATACGGTCACGCTGGATCAGTCCGTGCTGTACAACCGATGACATGGTGATCACATCCATATTTCCACCGCTTAAGATGGAAACGATCTTCTTATTCTTTACATCCAGATGACGGAGAGCTGCTACAGTAAGAAGTCCTGAGTTCTCTACGATCATCTTGTGGTTTTCTACCATATCAAGAAAAGCCACGATCAGCTCATCATCATCGATGGTAATGATATCGTCCAGATTTTCCTGGATATATGGGAAGATATTTTTTCCCGGAGTCTGTACTGCAGTACCATCTGCGATAGTATTTACGTGAGGAAGCGTTACGACCTCCCCTTTCTCCAGGGATGCCTTCATACATGCTGCGCCTGCCGGCTCAACACCGATGACTTTGATGTGTGGGTTCAGAAGCTTCGCAAGTGTAGAGACACCTGTAGCAAGTCCGCCCCCTCCGATCGGTACCAGAATGTAATCTACAAGCGGAAGTTCCTGTACGATCTCCATGGCGATAGTTCCCTGACCGGTTGCTACTGCCGGATCGTCAAATGGATGGATAAAGGTATATCCTTTTTCTTCTGCAAGGGCAAGTGCGTGTGCGCAGGCTTCGTCATACACGTCGCCGTGAAGGATAACCTCCGCACCGTAACTCTTGGTGCGCTCTACCTTGATCAGTGGTGTGGTAGTTGGCATGACAATGACTGCTTTTACTCCATATTTATGTGCAGCATAAGCAACACCCTGGGCATGATTTCCTGCAGATGCAGTGATCAGACCTTTGTTCCTCTCTTCGTCAGAAAGTGTGCTGATCTTGTAATATGCGCCACGCACCTTATATGCACCGGTACGCTGCATATTCTCTGGCTTCAGATAAACCTTATTTCCCGTCATATCTGAGAAATAACTGCTGTATATCAGCTTTGTTTCCTGTGTCACTTCTTTTACTTTTGCTGCCGCTTCCTCAAAGCTCTCTAATGTAAGCATTTGTATTTAGCTCCTTTCTTCTACGTCAAAGAGGGCGTTTACAAATGCGTCTGCATCAAATTTCTGCAGGTCATCGATACTTTCGCCTACTCCGATGTATTTTACTGGTATGTCAAGCTCAGACTGGATCGCTACTGCGATTCCGCCCTTGGCTGTACCATCAAGTTTGGTAAGAATGATTCCGGTAACGTTTGCGACCTCGGCAAACTGTCTTGCCTGGGAAAGCGCATTCTGGCCCGTGGTTCCGTCAAGAACTACCAGCGTTTCCAAATATGCTTCCGGATACTCACGTTCCAGAATACGGTAAATCTTGCGAAGCTCTTCCATAAGGTTTTTCTTATTATGAAGTCTTCCTGCGGTATCGCAGATCAGAATATCTGCATTTCTGGCTTTGGCTGCTGCCACTGCATCATAGACAACAGATGCCGGATCTGCTCCGTCCTGGCCGCCGATGATCTCAACGCCTGCACGGTTGGCCCACTGTGTCAGCTGCTCCCCGGCTGCCGCACGGAAGGTATCTGCTGCTCCGAGGATGACCTTTTTTCCCTGATCCTTTAATTTACCGGCCAGCTTGCCTACAGAGGTAGTCTTACCTACTCCATTGACACCGATCACAAGGATCACGGATTTCCGGTTCTCAAACTCATATTCTGTGCTTTCTACCTGCATCTGTTTTTTGATGCTGTCGATCAGAAGCTGTTTGCACTGGGACGGCTCCTTGATATGCTGCTCAGCAACCTGCTCCTTTAAATGCTCCAGAATAGAGGTGGTTGCGTTAATGCCGATATCTCCCATGATCAGGATCTCTTCCAGTTCTTCATAAAAATCATCATCAATACTGGAAAAACCGCTGAAAATGGAATCAAAGCCGGCAACGATATTGTCTCGCGTTTTGGTAAGTCCGCTTACCAGACGTTTAAAAAATCCCTTTTTTTCTTCTGCCATACTGATTCATCCCCTCTGCTACTGGGTAAGCTGGTTCTCTACTAAATCTACGGATACCAGCGTGGATACCCCTTTTTCCTGCATGGTAATTCCATAAAGCCTGTCTGCTGCATTCATGGTACCACGTCTATGTGTTATTATAATAAATTGTGTGTTCTTCGTCAACTTCTGAAGATATCCCGCAAAACGTCCTACATTGGAATCATCCAGTGCAGCCTCGATCTCATCCAGAAGACAGAATGGTGAAGGCTTCAGATTCTGGATAGCAAAAAGAAGTGCAATGGCTGTCAGTGCTTTTTCTCCACCGGAAAGCTGCATCATATTCTGAAGTTTTTTTCCGGGCGGCTGGGAAATGATCCGGATCCCTGCCTCAAGGATATCCTCGTCTTCCGCAAGTTCCAGAGTTCCCCGGCCTCCGCCGAACAGTTCTTTGAAGGCTTTATCAAATTCTTTCTGGATCTCTCCGAATTTTTCGCTAAACTGCTTCCGCATGCCCTCATCCAACTCCTGGATGATCTGTTCCAGCGTTTTTTCCGCTTCCAAAAGATCGTTGTACTGACCGCTTAAGAACGTATGCCGTTCCAGAAGTTCTTTGTAATCCTCAATGGCATTGACGTTGACAGAGCCAAGAGCTCGGATCTCGTCCTTTAATTTATGGATCTGCTGCTTCATCACATGCCTGTCATTCATTTCTTCTTTCCTGTACTGCAAGGCATTATTCGGAGTGATCTCGTATTCTTCCCACATATAGGAAATCCTTGCTTCCCGGTTCTCTTCGATCTTTTCTGCCTGAGTCTTCAGTCGGAAGCATTCTTTGTCCAGAAGACTGATCTGGCCAGACAGCTCATCACGCTTTTCAAAAAACTCCTTATGGCTTTTTGTGCGCTCTTCCTTTTCCTGCTGCCATTTTTCCAGCTGTTTTGCAGCCGCCTCTTCTTTTGCGGCAAAGCCTTCGATCTCCTTACGGACCTTGTCGATCGTCTTTCTCTTTTCTGCAGTTTCCTGGCTACCTTTTTCCAGAGAATCCAGAATTTCTTCCCTCTCTTTCGAAAGAACTTCGATTTCCTCTTTCAGGCGCCGCAGATTTTCCTTTATGAAGCTTTCCTTCTGCTGGGATGCAGATGCGTCAAGACGGATCCTTTCCAGCTTCTCTGAAGTCTCCGCTTCGTCCTTTTTCCAGTCCTCCAGCTCCTTCTGCCGGGTCTCGATAAACGTTTCCAGCTCTTCCTCATCCCTTTTGGATGCTTCAAGTTCCTGCGTGATCTTTATGTTATCTGCCTGCATGTCTCTTGCCTGAAGACGGATCTCCTCCTGCTCCCTCTCGATCCTGGTATAACCGCCGCGGATCTCCTCCGCTTTTTTCTCCAGCTGTTCAATGTTCAACCTGGCTGTATTCTGCTGAATGGATTGTTCCTGAAATTTCTGCTGCAGCGCCGCCACAGTATCACGCATCTCATTTCTTCTGCTGCGGTTATCTTCCATGGACTGTCGGATCTCATTATACCCGGCTGCCAGCTCTTTTACCTTCTTTTCCAGTTCCTCGATCTCACGACGACGCCCAAGAAGATTGCTGTTGTTCTTAAAAGCTCCACCGGTCATGGAACCACCTGGACTTAAGGATTCTCCCTCCAACGTTACCATACGGATACTGTGTCGGTATTTTCTGGCAATGGCAATAGCATGATCGATATGATCCACCACCAGCACTCTGCCAAGAAGATATCCGATCAGACCGTCATATTCCTTCTCTGCAGTTACCAGGCCACTGGCAAGACCAATAGCTCCCGGTTCGTTCAAAGCACCTCTCTGATTAAACTCGCCTCTTGAAGAAATGCTGTTTAACGGGAGAAAAGTCGCACGACCATACCGGTTTTTCTTCAGGAATTCGATCATCTGCTTAGCAGTCTGCTCGTTATCCGTAACGATATTCTGAATGCTTCCGCCAAGAGCTGTCTCAATAGCAATCTCATAATTTTTTTCAACGTGAATGATATCCGCCACTACGCCACGGATCCCAGGAACATGATTCTTCTGTTCCATGACACGGCGGATACTGTTTCCATATCCATCATAACGTTCTGTGATATTGCGGAGGGATTCCAGTCTGGATGCCTCTCTATGATAGGACGTCTGTTCCTTTTCCAGCTGTGTATTCTGCTGTTTAAGGGTTTCCTGGATGGCATGTATCTCTTTTGTAAGACGGCTGCCTTCTTCTCTGGTTTCCTGAATGGCCTTCGTGATAGTGTCGTATTCCTTCTGTGCCTGATCGATCGCAGACTGCTGCTCCTCTTCCTGGGTTTTCAGGGAAAGGATCCTCTGACTGATTCCTGCTTTCCGGATATCCAACTGCTCCTTCATGGCATCAAAACGCTGTGCCTTACCTTTGGTGTTTGCACGGGAATTAAGGATCTCAATGATCTCATTCTTACCATCTTCCACTGCCTGGGTGCATTCTTCGATGCTGCTCTGGATATTATCCATTCTTTTCTGCTCGTCAGCAAGTTTTCTGTCGATCTCCCGTAAATTTGCCTGAAGATCTACTTTTTGCTCTTCCAGAGCTTCCTGGTCTGCAGATTTTTTCTCCGTATCTTCCTGAACTGCTAAAAGACGGCTGCGATAATGACTGTCATTCTGCTCTCCTGCCAGGATCTGTTCATGAAGAACATTGATCTCACCGGACAGCTGTTGTTTACGGATAGCACGATCCCGGCTTTCTTCCCGCAACGCCTCCATCCGCTCATTCAGCTCTTCCAGTATTTTTTCCAGACGTTCATATTCATCCTTGGTACGACTATGAGCATTCTGGGCTTCTTTTAACTGATTTTCTGCAATCCTGGTTTTTTCTTCCAGCTCGCGGATCAGATTTCCGGTGTGTTCATATTCCAGGAGGAACATATTTATATCCAGCTCTTTCAGATTTTCTCTTTTTGCCAGATATATTTTTGCAGTCTCAGACTGACGTTCCAGCGGTTCCAGCTGCTTGGTCAGCTCACTTAAGATGTCCGTGACACGGACCAGATTCTGTTGTTCTTCCTCAAGCTTCTTCAGTGTGGTATTTTTTCGTCTTTTAAATTTGACGATCCCGGCTGCCTCGTCAAAAAGCTCTCGGCGTTCTTCGGGTTTTCCACTTAAGATCTTATCGATCTGACCCTGTCCGATGATGGAATATCCTTCTTTTCCGATACCGGTATCATAGAACATCTCATTGATGTCCTTTAAACGACAGGAGCTGCCGTTGATGCGGTATTCGCTCTCACCGGAACGATACAGTCTTCTGGTAACGGTTACTTCTTCAAAATCCACCGGGAGCTTGTGATCGCTGTTATCAAGTGTAATAGCCACGGACGCAAAGCTCAGAGGCTTGCGAAGCTCCGTTCCTGAAAAGATAACATCCTGCATATTCCCGCCTCGAAGCTGCTTGGCGCTCTGTTCTCCCAGAACCCAGCGGACTGCATCACCAACATTACTTTTTCCGCTGCCGTTAGGTCCTACGATGCCGGTGATCCCGTTATGAAATTCAAAATTTATTTTCTGTGCAAAGGATTTAAATCCCTGCACCTCTATATTTTTCAGATACATTGGCCACCTGCTGTTATTTTATACTGCGTATTGCCTCTAGGGCTGCAGCCTGTTCTGCTGCCTTTTTTGTATGGCCGGTTCCGGTTCCCATACTTTTTCCATTGATCAGCGCCTCCACAGTAAAGCTCTTGCTGTGGTCCGGTCCCTCTTCTTTCAGAAGACGATATTCCACCGGATGATTTCCGCCTTCCTGTACCATTTCCTGAAGCACTGTCTTGCTGTCATAAAAAATCCTCTTATCCTCCAGATCGTTCAGGATAAATTTCATAACAAAAGCCTGTGCCGGTTCAAATCCACCGTCCAGATACATAGCCCCGATCAGAGATTCCAAGGCATCAGAAACGATGGAATCTCTTTTACGACCGCCCATCATTTCCTCACCTCTTCCAAGGAGGATAAACTCCGGAAGCCCGAATTCTCTGGCACAGTAGGCAAGACTCTTTTCACATACCATGCTGGCACGTTTCTTGGTCAACTCACCTTCCTGATTATTCCGGAATTTTTTGTACAGAAAATCACTGCTGATCAGCTCCAGCACTGCATCTCCAAGAAACTCCAGACGCTCATTGCATCCAAGCTTTCCAAGGTGTTTTTCGTTGGCATAGGAGCTGTGTGTCATTGCCTGCTCCAGTAAAGATTTTGCGGTAAACTGGTATCCGATAGTCTGCTCCAGCTTTTTTAAATTATTTTCCATTTCTTCTTCCCTTCGTTACTCGGCGAAGAGTCTCCACTGCATCGCCGACAGTAACGATCTCCTCGGCTTCCTCCGGGGCGATACGAACATCAAAAGTTTCCTCCAGATCAATAAGAATCTGAAAAAAATCCAGAGAATCCACTCCCAGATCATCCACAAAGGTAGTTTTTTCTGTAATGGCATCCATATTTCTTCTCAGAGTTTTTTCGATGATGGTCTTCAGCATTTCCAGTTCCACGACTGTTCGCCTCCTGTTCTGTCTGTAATATTTCCGGCAATCCCGGTTTTATTTTTTTTCGCTTTTTTCTTCTGCCTGTGCTTTCTGCTCAGCTGCTATAAACTCCTCGATCTTTTCATTGATCTTCTCTTCCTTAAACTGCTCGCACTGAAAGATCGCATGACGGATTTCTACGCTTTTGGCACTTCCGTGGCTTTTGACCACAAGACCTTTCAGACCAAGAAGCGGTGCTCCGCCATATTCACTGGCATCAAATGATTTTAAGGTTTCCTTAAGAGCAGGTTTTACCATCAGAGCTCCCATTTTACTGCGAATGTTTGTCATCATACCTTTTTTGATCATAGATATCAGAGTAGCTCCAACACCTTCATAAAGCTTGAGGATCACATTTCCTACAAAAGCTTCACAGACTACTACATCTGCATAACCTGACGGGATATCTCTCGCCTCAATACTTCCGATGAAATTGATATCCTTACATGCTTTTAACAGAGGGAAGGTAGCCTTTACCAGCGCATTGCCCTTTTCTTCCTCAGCACCGTTATTAACGATAGCAACTCTTGGTTTCTTAATACCCACTACATTTTCCATATAGATGGAACCCATCTGCGCAAACTGTACCAGATGATCTGGTCTCGCATCTACATTGGCACCACAGTCGATCAGAAGGGAAACGCCCTTTGCCGTAGGGATCAGCGGAGCAAGAGGTGGTCTCCGGATTCCTTGGATCCTGCCTACGATCACCTGGCCTCCTACCAGTACCGCACCGGTGCTTCCGGAGGAAACAAAGGCATCGGCCTCCTGTTTTTTTACAAGATTTAATCCCACTACAATAGAGGAATCTTTCTTTTTCTGGATAGCCATGACCGGAGGTTCCGCAGTCTCGATCACCTGAGACGCATGCACCACACGAATCCTGTCCTTAGGATAATCCGGGTATTTCCGAAGCTCTGCTTCGATCACATCCTGTACTCCTGTAAGGATGACCTGGATGTTCTCTTTTTCTTTCACAGCTTCCACTGCGGCTTTTACCGGTTCCTCGGGAGCATTGTCACCACCCATTGCATCTACAACGACTTTTACCATTTCTGACATATGTTGTCCTTTCTCTGTCCGAAATCTTTTCGGAATGCATATGGTACACTGTAGTGAAAATCCTCATACACATCCGTATAAGGATTTTCATTGCAGAGTACCAAAAGTTAAGCGGATATTCGAAATCCGCATTCGCTACCTACTCATAACCGAATAACTGCTTTGCAGTTTATCCGGTTAACGTACCGTTATTTATGATACTAGAGTTTTGCCTGAGAAGTCAATATCTTTTACTCTTTCTGATTTTCAATCTGTTCTGCAAGATCATTTAAATATACCCAGCGATCCATTTTTTCGTCCAGCTTCTGCTGGATTTCCTGCTGCTCATCGGAAAGCTCCCTGAGTTTTCCCGCATTTGTGGCATTGGCAGCCATCTCTTTGTCAATCTGCTCCAGACGTTCTTCCAATGCTGCGATGTCATCGTCAATAGTGTCAAATTCTTTCTGTTCTTTATAGGTAAATTTCAGTTTCTGTTTCCGGTTCTGTTTCCAGGTATCTGCAGCGGATTTCTTTTTCTCAGGCTCAGCTGTTTCTCCCTGTACTGTACCGCCATTCATATCTGAACGCGTTTCCAGAGACTGTCCCTTTCTTTCCTTTGCTTCCAGATAATCCGTATAACCGCCCTCATACTGGACAAGCCGGCCATCTCCCTCAAATGCCATAATACGGTTCACCACATTATCCAGGAAATAGCGGTCATGGGACACTGTGATCACGATGCCGGAAAAAGAATCCAGATAGTCCTCAAGAATGGTCATGGTGGGAATATCAAGATCATTTCCGGGCTCATCAAGAAGAAGAACATTTGGCGCCTCCATCAGAACCTTCAGAAGATACAGTCTTCGCTTCTCACCTCCGGAAAGCTTCTCCACCGGAGTGTACTGCATGGCCGGATCAAAAAGAAATCTCTCAAGCATCTGGGAAGCTGTGATCCTTCCTTCTTTTGTCGGAACATATTCCGCCACCTCACGGATATAATCGATCACCCGCTGTCTTCCATCCATATCCGGAACGTTTTGGGCAAGATACCCAATACGGATCGTTTCTCCGATCTGAATCTCTCCGGAATCCGGCAAGATCAGTCCATCTGCCATTTTAAGAAGTGTGGACTTACCGCAGCCATTTGGTCCGATGATCCCGAGACGCTGATCACGAAGAACAATATGATCAAAATCATTGATCAAAAGACGACCTTCGATGGTTTTACTTACATGATGAAACTCTATGGTTTTCTTTCCCATACGGGTCTCAATGGAATCCATTTCCACATTCTGCTCTTTCAGCGGGGTTTTTCCCGCCTTCAGTGCTTCCAAACGGTCAAGCCTTGCTCTCTGTTTTGTACTTCTGGCACGACAGCCTCTTGCTGCCCATTCCAGTTCCATCCGAAGTACACTGCGGCGCTTCCGGTCACTGGCAAGCTCCATTTCCTCTCTCTGCGCTTTCAGCTCCAGAAATCTGGAATAATCTCCTGCATAGGAATATAATTTTCCGTGGCTGATCTCCAGGATCCGGTTTGCCACACGATCCAGGAAATAACGGTCATGAGTGACCATGATCACCGTCCCACGAAAATTCCGGAGAAAATCTTCCAGCCATATGACCATTTCTCCGTCCAGATGGTTGGTAGGCTCATCCAGGATCAGAATGTCAGCCGGATTTAAAAGCATCCTTGCCAGCGCCACTCTTTTCTTTTCACCACCGGAAAGATTATCCATATTAATATTCTGATCGGTAATACCAAGTGTATTCAGCATGCGTCTGGCCTCACTTTCGGTACTCCAGTCCTTCTGCCATTTGCCTTCTGCCACATAGTCCAGAATGGTCATATGCTGCGGAAATTCCGGAGTCTGGGGAAGCCAGCTGATCCGGATCCCGTTCTGGGTGATCACCTGCCCTTCGTCCGGTTCTTCCTCTCCGGCGATCACGCGGAGCAAAGTAGTCTTACCGGTTCCGTTTACACCGATAATACCTATTTTTTCTCCCTGATCGATGCCGCAGGAGATATCATCAAATATCACCTTATCTCCAAAAATTTTGTGGATATGTTCTATATTAAGAATGTTCATGCGCATTTTCTCCGTTTTCTTCCAAAGTATATAAAAATCATTTCCATGATAGCGAATTTCCACGATTCCGTCAAGAATCACTGTTATGACAGGGGAAAGGGCTGTACCTCAAATCTGGAAGTACAGCCCTCTTGGAGGATTGTTTTTTATCTGGATCTTGGTCAACAGTTTCTGGTGTCGCCAGCTGCTGCCCTTATTTTTCGTATATCCACCGCCTTTCGTATCTTTTGACGCTATTGTAAAAAAAATAGCAGGAAATGACAACAGACCTGTGACAAAATGACAGTTTCCATGAAATATGACATTTTTTATGTTAAATATCTGCTAAAAGCACGTTCGTTCCTGATAATTTTCTACACAATACGTCATTTCAGGCAAAAATCCGATATTGGATATACACAAAAGTTATGATATACTATTTTTACTACTCTTTTATAAACCGGAGGTTATATTATTTTGAATATTGCAATTATTGATGACATCTCAACGGATGCAGAAGCCCTGAAGAATATCGCTGTTTCCTATTTTGAGAAAAAACAGATCCGGGCAGAAATCTGTCATTTCTTCAGCGCAGAAGAATTTTTTGAAGATTATCAGCCCGGAAAATTTCAGATCCTGTTCCTGGATATTTATATGGACGGAATGACAGGTATGGAAGCTGCGCGCAGGATCCGAAGACAGTCCGATAGCTGCATCCTTGTTTTTGTCACTACCAGCAGTGATTTTGCTGTGGAAAGCTATGATGTAGGAGCCTCCTATTATCTTCTGAAACCATTTCAGCCAGAAAAACTCTGTTCCATTCTGGATTCCTTTCAATCCAGGCATTTACTGGCATCCCGTTACATTGAAGTCGTTTCTGACCGGGTTCCCATCCGGGTCCCTCTGCGCAGTATTTTATATGCAGATACATTCCGAAATGCAGTGTGCCTTCATACCGACGCCGGTCCGGTCCGTTCTTATCTTACCTTTCACAAATTTGAGGAGCAGATCCGGGACTGTCCCAATTTTCTCTCCTGTTACCGTGGCTGTGTCGTTAATATGGACCGTATACAGGAAGCTTCTGAAGAAGGCTTCCTTCTGGACAACGGAGAGGTCGTCCAGATCCGGAAACGTGGCTCTTCTGCTATCCGTAAAGCCTATCTTCAGTATCTCTTTGCGTCAGATGAAGAAATATCTCAGCTTTAAAAATGCCATTTTCAGACTGAAAATCCGCAAACCCTCCATAACGTGCCGCAATTTCCATGATCGACGCAGTTCCGATCCCCTGTCCGGAATGCTTACCTGAAAAAAATCCTGTTTTATTTCTGCGTAAGGGATCTGTGCAGCTGTTTTCTTCTTTTATAAGAAGTTTATTATTTCTGGTACGTATCTGTACACGGACAAATCTGGAACTGCCTTTCGGACAAAGCTGTGCCGCTTCTATGGCATTTTCCAGAAGATTTCCAAAGAGACGACAAAAATCTGTATCCTGGATCCCTGTTTTTTCCGGTGCCTCTACCTGACACTGAAAAACGATCCCGTTTTTTCTGCATAGTTCTTCATAATAATGTAAGATCGCATCGGCAACCTGATTTTTACAGTAAGAATGATAGGTCAAACGTTCCTGGAATTCACGGGTATACCGGCAAAGGTATTTCTGCATTTCTCCATACTGCTCACGTTCCAGTAATGCAGACAGAACACGAAGGTGCTGACGCATATCATGACGGACACGGCTGGTTTCTTCCATCTGTTCTTTTAATCGGTCGTAATGATTTTTCTGGGCAAGGAGACGAAGTTCAGTCTGATGACTATATACCTCATAAGTCAGACTGATCTTATATGCTTCTGACAGGTCTCTCCACAGAACACAGCCAAACGCAGCTGTCAGTATCAGCCCACCTGTCTCCGGGAAACCTCCTCCCAAAATCGGCTCATAAAGATACCCTATCCGATCTGCCACAAGGGAACAGGCATAAATCGTTGTTCCCACCAAAACGATCTTTCCATATCTGCAATCTGTTTCTCCAAAAGTATTGAGCAGCATATAGATCGCTGCCACCCATTTGACTGCCTCACTGATCCAGACAACATCATAAAGAAGCCTGGCTGAAGGAAGTATATCCGCAAAAATCTCCAGAAAGAAAGCTACTACGATCCAGAGATCGATCAAAAGAAACAGATATATGCCCCTTTTTTTTCCTATAATACAATCCTCAAGCCGGATCATGCAGGAAAGGATCAGATAATAGATCATAGTTTCCAGGGCATACCAGGGCCTTGTGGGAAGAAGAAAAAAATTATGTACCAGGGAGCATAACGAATATCCTGCCACACAGAGACAGACCAGATTAAAAATAGCAAATTCTTTTGTCCTGGTTCTGACATGTACCATAAGAGTCCCAAACATGATACAGATACAGAACGCAATGGCACAGCCGCTTCCGAGTACCCGCAGTCCTCTCTGTATGCTTACACGGACCGGAGATCCCAAAACCGGAATAGCCTGGATTCCGGATCTGATATGGCTTTTGTCTGCTACTGCTATGACAATCTCCACAACCCCGGATCCCTGAAACGTAAAAACACGGTTCATGACCCGGTCCATATAGGTTTTTTCGTCAGGATTCCCTACTTCCCCGGCCAGTTCTCCATTGATATAGATTCGGTATGCGGAAAAAACCTCCGCCATAGATATAGCCCAGATTTTTTCCTCTTCGGGCAGGATCAGAAACATCCGGTATGTCCCACATCCATACGTAGAAGCCTCTTTATTCCCCAGTTCCATTTCATTACGTTCTCCGATCGAAATATAACAACTGTAATATCCTGGATCCTTTTTCAGCATCTCAGGTGTAAGCAGCTTTCCCGGAAAATATTGCCATTCCCTGGCAAGATAATGTAGCTTTGCCGCCGCATCTTTATCATCCAGACAAAGGATTCCCTGAATGGGCTGCTCGCCTTTCGCTGTATATTCATTATTTATGAGATACATCATAAAAAAAGCAGTCATAGATAACACCACAGTAAGTCCAAAGATCAGGGTCCATTGCCTACTTTTCTCCTTTATGACTGTCACCTCGCTTTCCGGATCTGCTTCGGATTCCTACGATCAGCACTGTTATCATTGTTGCTGTCGTCAGGACTACCACTGCAAAAGGATTCTCTTCTATATCATCTATTTTCCGACCTCTTACGCAGAAGATTCCTGTCTCGTCCGTGTCAACGATCAGAAGATCCTGCTTTTTATCCAGGAATGTCTTTAGTTTTCTTCCTCGGGAATCCGTAATTTCCATAGTTTCCGGACCTCCGTTGGGAAACATCTCTTTTACCGGTATCATGATCCGGCTCCCCGGAATATCCGTGATCTTCTGAGTGCCTTTATAGATCTTTATTTCATATGAATGATTGGAAACCTTTTGTACCAGTGCCTGTATTGTACCATTCTCTGCTACCTTCCAACTTTGTGCCACAGAAGCAGGGATACGAAGACTGATTCCTTCTTTTTCAAAATTTATATCTCCCATATATTTCAGGATCAGATCCAGACGTTTTCCACTGATCACAGTCCATTTTTCAGTAACAACTTCTGTTACCTTTCTGGCCGGCTGCTGTACTTCGGGTTCAGCCCGTACAGTTCTCGCGCTATAAATCATACCGACACACAGCGCAATAACTTCAAGTATCAACCAAAAACCATATCGTATTGTTTTTTGCAGATTATACATATCTGGTCATCCCCATTACATATGTTTCATCTATCTGCATCCAGAATACCTCTTTTTCAGCTTTCAGGCAATCAAATCTATACGTAATAAATCGACATCTTTCGAACAAAACAAAGGTGCTGATCACTGCTATTGCACAGAATCAGCACCTTTTCATATATCGTTATTTCTTTTTCTGCATACCTGGAAATCGCCGGAAATAATAGATGACAAACAGCACCGCAGTAATTATCCAGGACACCGGATAACTGAGCATGATACTTTCGATCCCCGGATGAGATCTTACAAAGGCAAACAACCAGATGATACGTAAAAGACAGACTCCTCCACAGGTCAGGATCATCGGAACCAGTACTCTTCCGGCACCGCGCAGCGCTCCGGAAAGAATTCCGATCACAACATAAATGGCATAAGACGGAATCAGGAAACGGATCATATGCACCCCAATGTCTACAACCACCTGATCGGTTGTAAACAAATGGTAGATCGGATTTGCGAACAGGATAAGTGCTCCGCTTACAATAAACGCCGAAATGTATGACATCACCATACAGACGCGGACACTTTTTCGCATGCGGTGGTATTTTCCGGCACCATAATTCTGTCCCACAAAGGTGGTAATTGAGATGGCAAAAGCATTGCAGACCATCCAGAACACCGCATCAATCTTTCCCATAGTTCCCCAGGCTGCCACTGTGTCAGTCCCCAGTTCATTGACAAAAATCTGAATGGTGAGATTGGCAATATTATACATCACCGATTCCAGTCCTGCCGGAAGTCCAATCCTGAGAACTGCCCCAAAAGACCGGAGATCAAAACGAATCTCATGAAATTCCAGACGATAAATATCCTCTGCGCGCATCAGGAACCAGGTTACAAGGATGGCACTGACTGCCTGGCAGCTGACTGTTGCAAGTGCAACACCGAGGACTCCCATATGGAAGATCACTACAAATACAACATCCAGCAAAATATTCAACAAACAGGTAATGATCAGCACATAGAGCGGTCTTTTGGAATCCCCCACTGCTCTTAAGATACTGGATACCATATTATAGACCAGATTAAAAAATGTTCCCGCAAAATAGATATGCAGGTACAACACAGAATCCGGTATTACTTCTGCCGGTGTTTTCATCAGGTGAAGGATCGGCTCAGCCAGGATAAAACCTGCTGTTCCCACAATAATACTGGCAGCCAGGCAGAAGATCATGGATGTGTGAAGTGCTTTTTTAAGGTTTTTGTGGTCTTTCGCTCCGTAAAACTGAGAAATCACTACAGACGCACCGGAACATAAACCTACAAAAAAACCTACGATGAGATTCACGATCATACTGGATGAGCCTCCTACTGCTGCCAATGCTTCTTTTCCCACAAAGCGGCCTACTACAACTGTATCGGCAGTATTGTAGATCTGCTGGAACAGAGTTCCAAACAAAATCGGAAAAAAGAATATCAGAAGCTGCTTCCAGATCACACCCTCTGTGATCTGGTTCACGGCGGTATTTTTCTGATTCTTGTTCTGTTTCATATTTTTTTATTTCCCCCCAGAGTATAAAAAAAGCCGGTATACTTATCTCAGCATACCAGACTCTTTTCGCATCATATATTGACTGTCTAATTAAAATTAGTCCTCAACTTTGATGATTTCCTTCTTATTGTAGCTTCCGCAAGCTTTGCAAACTCTGTGTGGCATCATAAGTGCTCCACATTTGCTACATTTAACAAGGTTCATAGCGCTCATTTTCCAGTTCGCTCTTCTCTTGTCACGTCTAGCTTTGGAAGATTTGTTCTTAGGACAAATGGACATAGGTTACACCTCCTTAAATTTACTGAATATATCACTGATAGCTGCCATGCGGGGATCCTTAGGCTCCTCCTTGCATCCGCAGGGACCTTCGTTTAGGTTCTTCCCGCAGCGGCTGCAGATACCTTTACAGTCTTCTTTACATAAGACCTTTAAAGGCCAGCATATCAATACCTCAAGATAGACCAACCGGTCCACATCCAGGTTCATACCTGTGAGATAGCTGCTTTCATCCAGATCATTGACACGCTCTTCATCAGAAAGCTTCATATCAAGCTTCTTCTTAAATTCCAGCGGTATCTCGACGACTACTGTCTCAAGACAGCGGTCACAGGGAATGCCCACTGTAATCTTACCGGTTCCTGTAAGCTCAAGAACCTTATCACCAGTATTGGTGATCGTAAGCTCTACCGGTTCCTTCGCAAGTACCGGAAAACTTCCCATCTGAAAATCAATCTTCTCCAGTTCAGGAACAACTGATTCCTGGATCGTCTTGCCATCACAGGAAGAAATGTCTAATAAATGAATCTGCATAAGTCTCTCCTATCCACACTCAATCCATTATACATATGGTCTTGTGATTTGTCAACGTTATTTTCGGGAAAATATTACATTTTTTTAATTTTTTGTTACTGTTGGCTTAATCAGAAATTCGGGGTAAATTACGGGGGTGGACCTTTAATTGTCCGCCCCCCGAATGTATACTGCTGATCCACAGTAATATATAATTCTGCCTGATTACCGATCATGCCCGAACGGTTCTGTACCGGTACTGAAACAGCTGATTATACCAGTGCTACAGTCTCACGGCAGATTGCAAGCTCCTCGTTTGTCGGGATAACTGCAACCTTAACCTTGGAGTCCGGTGTGGAGATCACGATTTCCTCGCCACGATGTCCGTTAGCATCTTTGTCAAGTGTTACGCCAAGGTATCCGAGATAGCTGACAACCTTCTCACGTACCGGGATCGCATTCTCACCGATACCTGCTGTGAAGACGATCGCGTCAACACCATTCATTGCTGCAACATATCCGCCTACGAATTTAGCGATGCTATAGCAGAGAACGTCGATGGCATTAGCTGCATCCTCGTTTCCGCCTTCAGCTGCCTCGTTGAGGTCACGGAAGTCGCTGGAAAGTCCGCCGGAAAGTCCGAGAAGACCAGATTTCTTGTTGAGTACATTCATAACGCCCTCAATGTCCAGGTTCTCTTTCTTAGCAATGAACTCCATGATAGCCGGATCGATGTTACCGGAACGAGTTCCCATAACAACACCTTCAAGTGGTGTAAGACCCATTGTTGTATCTACACATTTGCCATTTACAACTGCGCTGATGGAAGATCCGTTTCCAAGGTGGCAGACGATAACTTTGGAGTTGTCTTTGTCAAGGCCAAGGAAATCAACAGCTCTCTTGGATACGAAGCTGTGGGATGTTCCGTGGAAACCGTATCTTCTTACTTTATATTTCTTGTAGAAGTCAAGCGGAAGTCCATAGAGATATGCTTTAGCAGGCATTGTCTGATGGAAAGCGGTATCAAATACGCCTACCTGTGGTACGCCTGGCATAAGCTCTGCACATACACGGATACCAATGAGGTTAGCCGGGTTGTGGAGCGGTGCAAGGTCATTGCACTCTTCTACTGCTTTGATCATCTCGTCTGTGATCACTGCAGAAGAAGCAAATTTCTCGCCTCCGTGTACGACACGATGTCCAATCGCATTAACCTCTTTAAGGCTTCCGATTGCACCTGTTTTATCGTTTGTAAGAGCATCCAGTACCATCTGGATTGCTTCTTTATGTGTTGGCATAGCTGCCTCTGTGATCTCTTTGTCACATCCGGCTTTCTGATATACCAGTCTTCCGTCAATACCGATTCTCTCGCAGAGACCCTTGGCAAGTACATTCTCTGTCTCAGAATCGATTAACTGATATTTTAATGAAGAACTTCCACAGTTGATAACTAATACGTTCATGATTTAACTCTCCTGATCTTTTAATAATTATTTATCCTCTGCCTGGCACTGTACTGCTGTGATCGCTACAACACCTACGATATCATCTGCAGAGCATCCGCGAGACAGGTCGTTTACAGGTTTTGCGATACCCTGTGTAACAGGTCCGTATGCTTCTGCTTTACCAAGACGCTGAGCAAGCTTGTATCCGATGTTACCTGCATCAAGGTCAGGGAATACCAGTACGTTAGCTTTACCTGCTACTTCGCTTCCCGGTGCTTTGGATGCGCCTACGCTTGGAACGATAGCTGCATCAAGCTGGAACTCTCCGTCAAGTTTAAGCTCCGGATGCTCCTCTTTGGCAATTCTTGTAGCCTCTACGACTTTATCTACGTCAGGATGCTTTGCACTTCCCTTAGTGGAGTGGGAAAGCATAGCTACGATCGGCTCCTCCTGAACAAGAAGCTTAAAGGACTCAGCAGAAGATGCTGCGATCGCAGAAAGCTCATCCGGAGTCGGGTTCTGGTTCAGACCGGAATCAGCAAATACGAATGCACCGTTTGCACCATACTCGCAATCCGGAACAACGATCAGGAAGAATGCGGATACAAGCTTGGTTCCCGGTTTTGTCTTCAGGATCTGAAGGCATGGACGAAGTGTATCTGCTGTAGAATGGCATGCACCGGATACCATACCGTCTGCATCCCCCATCTTAACCATCATTACGCCATAGTATGGGTACTGAGTATGAAGGATCTCTTTCGCTTTCTCAGGTGTCATTCCCTTCTTCGCTCTCAGCTCTACAAATTTATCAATATATGCCTGAGTTCTGTCAGATTTCTCCGGATCTACGATCTGTGCACCGGAAATATCAAAGCCGCCCTCTGCAGCTTTCTTGTTGATCTCTTCCTCATTACCGATGAGGATGATCTTTGCAACTCCCTCTTTCAGAATCTTGTCAGTTGCCTCAAGAGTTCTCATATCCTCTGTCTCTGGCAGTACAATTGTTTTTACGCTTTCTTTTGCTCTTTTTTTAAGCAGTTCAACAAATCCCATGATTAAATGGCTCCTTTCTTGATGTAACAAAAACGCTAGTGTCTGTTCGGGCACTACACTATGTTTATTATACCCCCTTACCCTTTTCTTTTCAAGCGTTTCATTGTCAGAAAATGGCTATACTGCGTATTTTTTGAAGTGCAATTGTTACTGTTTACCGACAATGTTCTGCGATGTGTTTTTTGTGGATAAAGATCACAGATGGCCCGAGGATTTCGGCGCATGATCATAAATTTGCGTGATTTCTGTATCTCCCAAAGGGTGTTGCCGGGCCCAGAGCGGACAGCAGCATTCGGGTTTATGGCAGCAAAACAGATTTCGAATGCCGCTTAACTTTTTACATTGCTTATGTTAAAATAGCACCATTATAATTTTCAGAAACGGCAGGTACTTTTTTATATGAAAGTTGTTGGAATCATTGCAGAATATAACCCATTTCACAAAGGTCACGAATACCAGATCCGCTATGCCCGGGAGATCCTTGGTGCTGATTATATTGTGGTCGCCATGAGCGGGGATTTTGTCCAAAGAGGGGCTCCTGCCCTTATGGAAAAACATCTCCGGGCTGAGATGGCTCTTCTCGGAGGCGCCGATCTGATCCTGGAAATGCCGGTACAGACAGCAACGGCCAGTGCGGAAGGATTTGCCGCAGGTGGCGTAAGCCTTCTTGACGGGCTTGGTGTTGTAGATGAGCTATGTTTCGGAAGTGAATGCGGAGATACAGAGACTCTTATGAATATTGCACAGATTCTTGTAAAGGAACCGTTTGAATACCGCAAACTCCTTCAGCAGAATCTTCGTACCGGAATGAGTTTTCCTGCTGCAAGAAGCAGTGCTTTGATCCGTTACATGCGAGAAAAAGCCACTTCCGTGCATAACACATTCGGCGTTTCATCAGAACATATTGAACTCATTCTTTCTTCTCCCAATAACATCCTGGGAGTCGAATACTGCAAAGCGCTTCTCCGTCTTAGCAGCCGTATCCTTCCTCATGCACTTTTAAGAAAGGGAAGTGGTTATCATGATACGGATTTTTCTCTTCTTTCCGATGAAGAATTTCCCTCTGCTTCCGGCATCCGGAGCCTTATGAAAAAATCCGAAGGAACTGTGCAGTCTGCTGATCTTTCCCGGTTGATCCCTTCTGCTTCCCTTCCCGGATTCCTGGATTCTCTCAAAAAAGGAGCATGGCTTTCTGACTCAGCACTGGATCTTCCTCTGCATTACAAACTGCTTCTGGAATCCGAAGAAACTTTAAAAATGTATCCGGAGCTTTCGGATGCACTGATCCGGCGTATCCTGAAATCCCGAAATCAATATGAAGGTTTTTCCCAGTTTGCGGATCTTTTGAAAACACGGGATATTACCCGTTCTGCTATCTGCCGCAGCCTTGTCCGGATCTTTCTTGACCAAAAAACAAAAGCACCCGGACACATTCCCTATGCCCGGGTACTTGGCTTTCAAAAAAACAGCGCTCCGCTTCTCAGCCAGATCAAGAAAAACTCCTCGATCCCGCTGATCACCAAAGCCGCCGATGCATCTGCGATCCTCGATGAAACTGCGCTTCGACTTTTTAATGAAACCTGTGCGGCTTCCAATCTTTACGAAATGCTTCTCTGCCACAAAACAGGTCAACCTTTCATCCACGAGATGAAAAAGCCGCTGCGGATCATTTAAGATCCACAGCAGCTTGAACGCTGATAAGTAATCTTTTCATGGCTTGAGATCGGATTTTGAACAACTTTCAGTTATTCAGTTTAATCCGCTTTTTCGGATCGCTTCCACTGCTTCCCGGATCTTCTCCGGCGGAAGTACCAGGGCGAAACGTACGTAGCCCTCTCCATGGGGACCAAAGCTTGCTCCCGGAGTCACGATGACGCCGGCCTTTTCCATCAGTTCCATACAGAATGCCATGCTGTCGGTGCGGCCACCCGGGATCTTCGCCCAGACAAACATGGTGCCTTTTCCATTTGGAAGTTCCCATCCGATATCACGAAGTCCCTGGCAGAGAGCATCTCTTCTCTCCTGGTACTTCTGACACTGTTCTTTTACGCTGTCCAGCGGTCCCTGAAGTGCTGCAATAGCTGCTTTCTGAAACGGCAGGAACATGCCGAAGTCGATCTGGCTTCTCAATTTGCGGAGCGCTGCGATCACATCCGACCGGCCTACCAGAAAGCTAAGTCTTGCGCCTGTAACATTGAAGGATTTGGAAAGACTGAAAAATTCCACTCCAATATCTTTCGCTCCCGGAGTGGCCAAAAAACTTCCTCCAAATGCCCCGTCAAAAATAATATCGCTGTACGCATTATCATGAATGATCAGAATATCATATTTTTTCGCAAATTCCACGATTTCTTCGTAAAGTCCCGGAGTGGCAATGCTTCCTACCGGGTTGGACGGCAGGGATACTACCATATATTTAGCCTTATTCGCTATTTCTTCCGGAATTCCCTTTACATAGGGAAGGAAATCATGCTCTGCAACCAGCGGATAATAGTAAGGAACTGCTCCTGCCATCAGACTTCCTGCTGCAAATACGGGATAGCACGGATCCGGAAGAAGTACTGTATCTCCCTCATCACAAAGCGCCATGCCAAGATGCCCCATTCCTTCCTGGCTTCCATAAACAGTCATTACCATGTCCGGTGTCAGTTCCACATCAAAACGTTTCTTATAATAAATACAGACTGCATCCAGAAGCTCCGGCAGATCACGGAGACTGTATTTCCAGTTGTTGTCATCCATAGCTGCTTCCGCTACAGCTTTCTTGATATATTCCGGAGTCTTGAAATCCGGAGTTCCCACACTCATGTTATAGATCTTCATGCCCTGTGCTTCCAGCTCCATACGTCGGTTGTTCAGAGCAGCAAAAATTTCATCTCCAAATCGGTCCAATCTTTTTGAAAACTGCATATCATTCGTCCCTCTTCCATAATAAAATCAAACGGATATTCGCAATCCGCTTCGCTACTTGCTCATAAATGAAATCACAAAGTGATTTCATTTATTTTATCACGGTAACGTGACATACTCAAGAATTTTCATAAAAAAAGAACCATCACCTGTGTAAAGCAGCTATTCATTTTCCACTTTACACATGATCGGTAACGGTTCTTCATTATTTATTCCGTTTATTCAGACAAAAGAATACGGTCATTATCCAAAGCCTTGCCCACTCCCGTTTTAAATTTCTCAAGAAGGCCATCCACGGTCATATCCTTCTTCTCTTCCCCTCCGATATCCAGCACGATATTGCCGGAGTCCATCATCAGGATACGGTTACCAAGATCAATTGCTGACTGCATATTGTGTGTGATCATCAGACAGGTCAGCTGATTTTCTTCCACGATCCGTCTGGTGAGATTAAGGACTTTCTCAGCAGTTCCCGGATCAAGGGCTGCAGTATGCTCGTCCAGAAGAAGTAATTTCGGCGGATTCATGGTTGCCATCAAAAGCGTCAGCGCCTGTCTCTGTCCACCGGAAAGGAGACCTACCGGATGACTCATCCGCTCTTCCAGTCCAATGTCCAGCTTCTTCAGTTCTTCCCGGAAACGTTCTTTTTCCTGCCGGGTCGTGCGGGAAAGCCACCCACCCTTGCCGGCTGCAAGTGCAAGATTCTCTTCGATCGTCATTCCCGGTGCAGTACCACGCATCGGATCCTGATAAAGACGTCCGATCTCTTTTGCGCGTGCATGCTGCGGCATAAATGTGATATCCCTGCCATCCAGCTCGATCGAACCGGCATCTGTAAGAAAATCACCGCAGATTGCATTAAAAAGTGTTGATTTTCCTGCACCATTGGAACCGATGATCGTAGCAAAGTCGCCTTTTTTCAGTTCCAGGGAAAGATCTGTGATTGCCTTTTTTTCGTTTACGGTTCCCGGATTAAATGTTTTTGAAATATGGCTGATTTTTAACATAGATCATCTTCCCCCTTTTGTATGAGTCATTCTTCTTCGGATCTGCGGCCACTGTTTCTTAAGATATGGACCGGAAATTGCAAGAACAACGATCACAGAAGATACCAGTTTCAGCATAAATGCCGGCATGTTGAAACGAAGTGCGATGGTATACACAAGGCGGAAGATAAAGGAACCAAGCACCATTCCCACCGCTCTCACAAAAATTCCTCCATGTCCGAGAAGGGTACCTCCGATCAGCAAGGATGCCAGTGCGATGGTGACCATACCCTGACCGATGTTGATATCTACGGATTTCTGCGACTGAGACAGAAGACATCCGGAAAGTGCGGTAAATGCATTTGCCACGCAAAGGCCGATCACCGTTGTAAAGACCGGATTGATAGAGGAAGATTTTACCATATCGGAATTATTTCCGGTTGCCCTGATTGCAAGACCAAGTCTTGTTTTCAAAAAGAATACCAGAAATACAATCACGAGGATCACTGCGATGGCTGCAATAAGGATATCTTCCCTGCCTTTTAACGGTGTACCTGCAAGCACGTCCTTCATCATGGTAAATACTGTGGTCGTCCGATTCATATTGATCAGGGATGACCCTCCCATGACCGCAATATTTACGGAATATAATGCAGTATTTACAATAATACCTGCAAGCAGGCTATCTACCCCCAGCTTCGTCTGCAGGATAGCCGTTACAAATCCCGATGTAACACCTGCTGCCATAGCTGCCGCAATGGACAAGAACGGATGTCCGCTTACAGCAACTACGGCTCCTACAGCGGCTCCGAAGGTAAAGCAGCCATCTGTAGAAAGGTCGCAGACATTCAGCATGGAATAACTAAGGAACAAGGCAAGAACTGTCAGAGAACAGATCAGTCCAAGCTTCAGGGCTGTCTCCCCGAGGGAGAGCATAGTTGCAATCGTCACAGTGATTTCCTCCAATTGGATTTATTTCATAACTGCTCACAAAAATGAGCGGTTAATTTATTTTGATTCTACTTCATCAAAGCTTTCTGCAGTTGTGATCTCGTTTACCTGTGTGCAGAGAGGCTCAAATGCCTTCTTTACGGTATCGAAATCAAGTCCGAGCGCCTTGCAGGTTTCTGTATTAACTGTTGCAGTACCATTGTCAAAGGTTTCAACAGCTGTCTTAGACGGATCCGCATTATCTACCAGGATGTCAGCGATCATATCGGCTGTTTTCTGTCCCAGATTTGCATAATCAACACCATATCCTACAAAGGCACCATTTAATGCAAAGGAGTCGGCACCTGTGTAGTGCGGGATTCCTGCGTCGATGAATTTTTCATAAATAGAAAGCTCTGCTGTCATGATAGTGTTGTCCGTAGGTGTAAATACGGCATCCACACCGTCAGCGATCAGTGCATCTGCTGCGAGCTGGACTTCATCGGTAGTGGTTCCGGTACGCTCTACATATTCGATTCCCTCTTTATCCAAATAATCTTTTGCTTCCTGAATTGCTGTTGTGGAAGAATCCTGTCCTACATCATAGAGGAGACCGATCTTCTTTACATCCGGATTCTGTGCCTGGATCAGCTTCATAATAGAAGAAGTATCCAGGTAATCGCTGGTTCCTGTGATATTTGCGCCAGGAGCATCCAGAGAATCTACAAGACCGGAGCCAACCGGATCAGATACTGCTGAGAAAACAACCGGTGTATCACTTCCTTCTGTAGCAGACTGCATACGCATTGCTACCGGTGTAGCCACACCTACCATCAGGTCAACCTTATCCGCCTGAAAATCTGAAATGATCTGTTCCATAACACTGGCATCTGCATTACAGTTGTCATAAGACACATCAAATGTAACACCCTTTTCTTTGCCAAGCTCTTCCAGACGGAACTGGATATTGTCTACGATCTGGTTCAGGGAAGCATCATCTACATAATTGCAGATGCCTACTTTAAAATCCTCCGCCATAACCGGACTTGTCATCATCATAGTTGTTGCTGCTACTGCTGCTGCGATCACTAACATTCTTTTTTTCATAATTTTGTTCTCCCTTCTTATTCCGCTTATGATTACTTATTTGTACACCCTGCGGTCTGCTTTTCCGGAACAACTTTCATGCAACAGAATCGCTTTTCCTGTAACACAAAAACCGTCCCAAGCTTATATCATGCTTGAGACGGTAATAAAAGTTCTTTATTATCGCGGTACCACTCAAATTGACGAATCGTCCACTTTCCGGCGTACTAACATACACTCCTCATTGGTAACGGGTTCGGTTCCCGTCGGCGCCTACTGTACAGATAAATAGTTCGGGCCGCCCTCGAAAGTCCATTCAACATCTGGTCCCCTGCGGATTTCCACCATCACCGCTCTCTGTGAAGCTTCCTGAAATGTTTACTTCTCTTTCTCACTGGTTTGTTTTTTAAGTTGTGTTTACTTTAGCACATCAACGTAAGTCTGTCAAGTCCCAAAATAAAATTAATTCTTAAAGCTGTGGATCGGTGCCGGGATCCTTCCGCCTCTCTGTACAAATGCATCACAGGAGAAGGAATTTACAGGCATGATCGGAGCATATCCAAGAAGACCTCCGAACTCAACCGTTTCGCCCACGCCCTTACCGATAACCGGGATGAGACGTACTGCAGTTGTCTTCTGATTTACCATACCGATGGCAGACTCATCTGCGATGATACCTGCCAGTGTGGTCGCCTTGGTATCTCCCGGAACTGCGATCATGTCCAGACCAACAGAGCATACACATGTCATGGCTTCCAGCTTCTCCAGAGTAAGAGCTCCCTCGTTTACCGCATCGATCATTCCCTGATCCTCGCTGACAGGAATAAAGGCACCACTTAATCCGCCCACAGCTGCCGCTGCCATAACACCGCCTTTCTTCACCTGGTCGTTGAGAAGTGCAAGCGCTGCAGTTGTTCCCGGTGCGCCGGCTCTCTCAAGGCCGATCTCTTCCAGGATCTCAGCTACGGAATCACCGATAGCCGGTGTCGGTGCAAGAGAAAGGTCCACGATACCAAACGGCACGTCAAGACGCTTGGACGCCTCACGTGCAACCAGCTGTCCAACTCGTGTAACCTTAAACGCAGTACGTTTGATCATCTCGCAGAGGGTTCCGAAATCCTCTCCACGAACCTGCTCCAGGGCTTTCTTCACAACTCCGGGGCCACTGACACCTACGTTGATGATGCAGTCCGCCTCTGTGACACCGTGGAACGCGCCTGCCATGAACGGATTGTCATCCGGTGCGTTGCAGAACACCACAAGTTTGGCACATCCAAGAGAATCCTGATTCTTAGTAGCCTCTGCTGTTGCAAGGATGATCTCGCCCATCAGCTTTACGGCATCCATGTTGATACCGGTCTTGGTGGAACCAACGTTTACAGAACTGCAGACACGCTCTGTTTCTGCCATTGCCTGAGGAATGGAGCGGATGAGAAGCTCCTCTGCCGGAGTCATTCCCTTGCTTACCAGTGCAGAATATCCGCCGATAAAGTTAACGCCAACTTCCTTGGCACATTTATCCAGTGTTCTTGCAATGGTCACAAAATCCTCCGGTTTCTTACATGCAGCCCCGCCAACCAGAGCAATGGGTGTTACGGAAATTCGTTTATTTACAACCGGAATACCGTACTCGGTTGCGATCTCATCACCGGTAGCCACCAGATTTCTGGCCTTTGTGGTGATCTTTTCGTATATTTTCTGATTCAGTGCATCCAGGTCAGGATCGATACAGTCCAGAAGGCTGATACCCATGGTGATGGTACGCACATCCAGATTCTCCTGCTCGATCATTTTATTTGTCTCGTTTACCTCAAAAATATTGATCATTTTATTTTCTCCCTGATGATTGATGTAAAGTAGATATCATATGCATTCGCAATCCGCATTCGGTGCCTGATCATACTCGATGCATCATGTTAAAAATATCTTCATGCTGGCAGTGGATCACAACACCGATTTCCTTGCCCAGATTCTCAAGTTCTCTTGCAAGTTCACCGCCATCCTTTTCACATTTTGCTGTGTCTGCGATCATCATCATGTTGAAGTAACCCTGAACGATGGTCTGAGAAATATCCAGAATATTAACCTGATTCTCTGCAAGATATGTACAAACCTTTGCAATAATTCCTACTGTGTCGTTTCCTACTACTGTGATAATTGTCTTCTTCATCGTTTTTTCCTTTCTACACTGTGATTATTTCTGATATGTGATCCCTCTTCGCTACCTGGATCTTAAAATCCCTGGAACGGTACGGGTTGTCACCAAGTGTCACCTCCGAGCACACAGTCTCGTAGGCAAGTTCTTCATAATTGTTTTCTCTGCTTAAATGGCCTAGAAAAACCGCCTTCAAATTATCATGAAGGATCCGACAAAGCAGACGTCCTGCATTCTCATTGGAGAGATGCCCACGGTCTCCCAGAATCCTCTGTTTGAGATAATAAGGGTATTTTCCGACCTGAAGCATACGGATGTCATGATTCGCTTCCAAAAGCACCGCATCCAGATTCTCCAGATTTTTTACAATGTAATCATTATATTTTCCAAGGTCTGTGGCAATGCCCACAGAATGCTCTCCACATTCCAGGCGGTAGCCCACCGGCTGTGCGGCATCATGGGGAATGGTAAAAGGATTTACCGTCAGGTCCTTGATCTCAAAAGGCTCATCCTCCCGGATCTCGTGGATCAAGCCCTCCGGCATTTTCCCAAGGGATTTCATACGAAGCATCGCATCTGCCGTTCCACCTGTGGTATAGATGGGAATTCCGTATTTTCTGGAGATCACTCCCAGTCCCTTGATATGGTCAGAATGTTCATGTGTGATCAGGATGCCATCCACATCTTTCCCGGTAAGATCCAGGGAATTCAGGCCTTTTTCGATACTCTTCCCGCTGATCCCCACATCTACCAGAACATGCGCCTCCTCAGAGCCCACATAAATACAGTTGCCGCTGCTTCCGCTGGCAATACTACAAAGTCTCATTTCTCTCTATCCCTTCTCTGATCTGTCTCCGGGTTTCCTTCAGATCTCCATTATTCCCGATCACATAATCCGTATGTTCTCTGAAAACCTGGTCAGATACCTGGTTTCGGATAATGCCAAGAGATTTCTCTCTGGAATAGCCGCGGCTTTCCATCAGACGACGGATCCGGATTTCCTCCTCTGTATACACATACCAGACTTCATCACAGAATTCCTGATAATTCTCTTCCAGAAAAAGAGCAGCTTCCACAACACAGATTCCTCTTCCGGCATCCTTCTGTTCTCCAAGAAGATCCAGGATTCTCTGCTTTACAGCCGGATGAATGATCCCGTTTAATTTCAAAAGCATATCCTTATCTGTGAATACTACATCAGAAATCCGTTTCCGGTCAATAGTTTTATCTTTTTTTATGATTTCTTTTCCAAACAATGCGATCACCGCATCGTAACACTCTTCCCCCGGTTCCATCAGAATGTGACCAAGCTGGTCTGCCTGGATCACATATGCCTGGAAATCTTCTTCTAGGATTCCAAGTACTGTACTTTTTCCGGCCCCTACTCCGCCGGTTACTCCGATCACTCTCATTTATTTCGCCTCATACCAGCTGTCACCCTGGTGCATATCTACGTCAAGTTCCACTGCAAGGTCTGCAGCTCCCTTCATCTCTTCTTCCAGAATACGGGAAACTTCCTCGATCTCTTCTTTCTTTGTCTCGATCAGAAGCTCATCGTGAACCTGCAGCACCAACCTTGAACGCAGTCCCTCTTTTTTCATTCGTTCATAAACATGGTTCATGGCTATTTTGATGATATCTGCTGCAGTACCCTGGATCGGAGAGTTCATGGCTACACGTTCTCCGAAGGAGCGCTGCATGAAATTACTGGATTTCAGCTCCGGCACGGGCCTTCGTCTGCCGAACATAGTTGTCACATAACCGTGTTCCTTGCCATCCTTTACCAGACCGTCCAGAAAACCTTTGATCTTCGGATAGGTCTCAAAATATTTCTCAATATAGGCAGCTGCCTCTTTTCTGGTAATACTCAGATCCTGGCTCAGTCCAAAGGAACTGATCCCATAAACGATTCCGAAATTTACCGCCTTGGCATTTCTTCGCTGAAGGGATGTCACCTCATCCAGCGGCACATGAAACACCTGGGATGCGGTGAGCCGGTGGATATCCTCCGCCTCACGATAAGCCTGGATCAGTTTTTCATCACCGGACATATGTGCCAGCACACGAAGCTCGATCTGGGAATAATCTGCATCCAGAAATACAAAGCCCTCTTCCGGCACAAAAACCTTACGGATCAGCCTGCCCAGTTCCATACGGACCGGTATGTTCTGGAGATTTGGATCTGTACTGCTGATACGACCGGTTGCTGTGATCGTCTGATTAAAAGTAGAGTGGATCCTTCCATCTTCTCCGATCACATTTCCGAGACCATCTGCATAAGTGGATTTCAGCTTGGTCAGCTGACGGTACTCCAGGATATCTTTTACGATGGCATGATCCGGCGCCAGCTTATCCAGGATATCCGCAGCTGTGGAATAGCCTGTCTTGGTCTTCTTTCCACCTGGAAGTCCCAGCTTTTCAAAAAGCATCACACCCAGCTGTTTCGGAGAATTGATATTAAACTCTTCCCCTGCTTCCTGCCAGATGGTTTTTTCCAGCTCCTGGATACGGACTTTAAGTTTTTCGCCATAGCTCTTAAGCTCTTCACCCTTAACGGAAATCCCCCATTTTTCCATAGAATCCAGGGTAAAGACAAGAGGAAGCTCGATCTCATCATAAACCTTACGCATGCCTGTTTCATCCAGTTTTTCAAGAAGAACTTTTCGGGCCATGCAGGGCACAAACGCCTGATAGCAGGCATAATTTCCAAGACATTCCAGCTCCTCTTCCCAGGCCTTTTTCAGAGAAGTCTTTCCAAGAAGGTCTTCCTTTGAGGGGAGCATCATACCATCCAGATATTCTCTGGCAATGTCATCATGGGAATAAGAAGATTTCAGCGGGTTCAGAAGATATGCAGCAACCCCCGCATCAAAAACCTTCTTCGAATCATCAAGGGAAACATGCTTGAGAACTGATTTAATATCCATAGCACAGAGCACCGTACTGTCCGCCAGAGTTTTCAGTTTTCCGCAAAGGTAATCCCCTGTGAGAAGTCCTCCCACCGGAATCTGATAGATTTCTTTTTCATCCAGGACCAATCCCACGGTATACACCTGATCCGGATCTGCAAGAACAGAAATACCCACCTGATCTTTCTGCGCTGCTTTTTCAAACAGTGCCTCCACACCGGAAAGATCATTACAGGTAAAAAATTCCAGTTCCATGGAGGAATCTGCTGTCGCAGCCGGATCAAAACGGTTCAGCATGTTCTTAAATTCCAGGCGTTTACACAATTCATATGCCTCCGGAGTATAGGGATTTTCCACTTTCGCTTTTTCGTAGGAAAATTCCAGCGGACTGTCTGTGTTGATGGTTGCAAGTTCTTTGGAAAGCTGCGCCAGATCATAATGCTCGCGGAGAGATTCTTTCGCCTTATTAGGCTTTACCTCTTCCAGATGCTCACGAGCATTCTCAATGGAACCGAACTGCACGATCATCTTGGTCGCGGTTTTCTCTCCAACGCCCGGGATTCCCGGAATATTATCGGAGCTGTCGCCCATCAGTGCTTTCAGTTCTATGATCTGCGGCGGCGTTACCTGATATTTCTCAAGAACTTCCGCTGTATGGTAGTTTTCAATGGTTGTCTTTCCCCGGACAGTCTTCGGAAGCCGGATCAGCACCTTATCTGTGGCAAGCTGAAGAAGATCCCGGTCTCCGGAAAGAATGGTAACATCCATACCCTTTGCTTCACTTCTTCTGGCGACCGTACCAAGAAGATCATCTGCTTCATAGCCTTCCAGGGACATGATGTTGATTCCCATGGCAGAAAGCATCTCCTTGATCAGCGGAACCTGTTCCCGAAGCTCCTCCGGCATGGGTTTTCGGGTGCCTTTATAGGCTTCATATCTCTTATGCCGGAACGTAGGTGCACTCAGATCAAACGCAACGGTAAGATACTCCGGCTTCTCTTCCTCCATGATTCTGAACATAATATTCAGAAATCCATATACTGCTCCTGTATGACGTCCTTCTGCATTGGTAAGATCCGGCAGACCATAAAACGCACGGTTCAGGATGCTGTGACCATCGATCAGTAATATTTTTTCACTCAAAATCAAATTCCCTCCTTCAGTTCCAGGATCACAAAAACAAGAAAGACCACCAGTGCTGCGATCAGAACACAGACTGCTACTGCAGCGATCGCTCTGTGAAATTTCTTTTTTCGGATATACCTTTTGGATTTTCGGATATCCTCTTCCAGAAGCTCCTTAAAATCCAGAACAGAATCTTCCCGTTTCTCATCCAGCTGCTGCATGGCCTTATGTACAATAAAATATGTGGCAAGCTCATCGTAGCAGGAGGAACACTTCTCGATATGCTCCAGAAAATCCTCCAGATCATTCAACGGCAACGTATGATCGATATACTTATTAACCATTCCCTCTGCAATACGACAATCCATATTTTCCCTCTCTTTCAAAACAGCAGATTCTCTCTTACCCAAAAGCTTCTTCTGAAATTCAGCCCGACAATTTGCCCAGGCCGGAGAAACACTTCCCAGAATGTTACCATTATAGCGAATTAAACGTTGAATGACAAGGGCGGTTTCCTGTGGTATATTTGAGATGTCACGGTCAGGAAACAGAAAAACTGACCAAATATGAAAATCCAGGCAAGGAGGATCACCATTATGAAATCTATAGCAATCGTTACAGACAGTAACTGCGGCATGTCTCCCGCTCAGGTAAAAGACCTTGGCATCTACATGCTTCCAATGCCGTTTTTTATAGATGATAAGGAATATCTGGAAGACATTGACATGAACCAATCAGAATTCTTTCAGCATCTTGAACAAAATCCAGGCTGCAGAGTTTCCACATCCCAGCCCACACCGGAATCCGTCACTACCCTCTGGGACAAGTTGCTCAAAGACTACGACGAGATCGTACATATCCCCATGTCCAGCGGTCTCTCCAGCTCCATGCAAACTGCCCGCATGCTTGCAGAAGACTATGATGGCCGTGTACGTGTCGTAAACAACCAGAGGATCTCCGGAACCTTACGTTACTCTGCCATCGAGGCTGTCCAGCAGGCTAAAAACGGTCTCTCTGCCGATGAGATCGGAACCTGGCTGGAAGAAACCCGCTTCGACTCCAGCATCTATATCACTGTAGCTACTCTGAAATACCTGAAACAGGGCGGCCGCATCACTCCTGCAGCTGCAGCCATCGGAACCATGCTCCGTCTGAAACCGGTTCTGCAGATTCAGGGCGAAAAGCTGGACGCCTTCTCCAAGGCCCGCACCATGACTCAGGCAAAAAACACTATGACTAAAGCCATCAAAGATGACATTGCAGACCGCTTCGGAGAAAAGATCAACCTGGATGTCATCCACTCCCACAACCTGGAAGCGGCCGAAGAATTCCGAAAAGAAGTCCTCACCACCTTCCCAAACATCGGTGAAGTCAACATCTTCCCTCTCTCCCTGAGCGTTTCCTGCCACATCGGCCCCGGAAGCCTTGCTCTCACCTGCTCCAAGGTACACCCGGAAATCTGGTAAATAATCTAAACAATTTATATTTTTACAACAAAAGCGGAGTCTCTCGGACCCCGCTTTTTTCTTGCTATCCTGATTAATTTTCCTGTGTATCCTCAATCTCCACCGGTGCTTCATTCAGGATCTTCATAAACTCCTCACCGGTAATCGTCTCATGCTCATACAGATACTTGGCAATCTCATGAAGCTTTCCGATATTATCCGTCAGGATCTTCGTAGCCTTTTCATGCTCCCGTCTTACAAGCTCCACAACCTTCTTATCCAGAAGCGTCTGCGTCTCAAAGGAACAGGTGAGACTTGCGTCTCCGCCAAGATACTGATTGCTCACATTTTCCATGGCAACCATGTCAAAATCATCACTCATACCATACCTGCTGATCATCGCTCTGGCAATCTTGGTCGCCTGCTCAATATCATTGGAGGCACCGGTAGTAATAGAATGGAAGATCAGCTCTTCCGCTGCACGGCCGCCTGTAAATGTAGCGATCTTATTCTCCAGTTCTTCCTTACTCATCAGGAAATGTTCCTGTTCATCCACCTGCATGGTATATCCCAGTGCACCGGAGGTACGTGGAATGATCGTGATCTTATGGACCGGTGCAGAATCTGTCTGCTTGGCAGCAACCAGTGCATGACCAACCTCATGATAGGAAACGATCAGTTTTTCCTTATTGGAAAGTACACGGTTCTTTTTCTGATATCCGGCAATAACAACTTCGATACTTTCTTCAAAATCCGCCTGTGTGGCAAATTTCCGTCCATCGCGGACTGCACGGAGAGCTGCCTCGTTGACAATATTGGCAAGCTCCGCACCGGAGGCCCCGACTGCCGCCTTGGCAATTTCATCAAACCGGACTGTGTCCGCAATTTTGATCTTCTTGGCATGAACCTTCAGGATTTCCTCACGCCCCTGAAGATCCGGAAGCTCAACCGGGATCCTTCTGTCAAAACGTCCAGGACGAAGAAGTGCAGGGTCAAGGGAATCCGGTCGGTTGGTAGCTGCCAGGATCACAACACCCTTGGAACCGTCAAAACCGTCCATCTCTGTCAGAAGCTGGTTCAGTGTCTGTTCACGCTCATCGTTTCCGCCGCCCATTCCGGAGCCGTCACGTTTCTTGCCGATGGTATCGATCTCATCAATAAATACGATACATGGTGCTTTCTCATTGGCCTGTTTAAAAAGATCACGTACCTTGGCAGCACCCATACCAACAAACATCTCCACAAATTCCGAACCGGAAATTGAGAAAAACGGAACCTCCGCCTCACCGGCAACTGCCTTGGCAAGAAGGGTTTTACCGGTTCCTGGAGGGCCTACAAGAAGGGCACCCTTCGGCATGGAAGCACCGATCTCTCTGTATTTCTCCGGATTATGAAGGAAATCTACAATTTCCGTCAAAAGCTCCTTGGCTTCATCCTCACCGGCAACATCTGAAAATTTGATTCCCGTAGAGGATTTCACATAAACCTTGGCATTGCTTTTGCCAAAGGACATCATTCCTCCCGGTCCTCCGCTGCCCATGGAGCTCATCATCTTCTTGCTGAGCCAGCGTCCCAGAAGAACAAAGATCGCGATCGGAAGTACATATCCCAGGATCAGAGACAAAAGCAATGACTGCCTCTGGGGTGCAGTTCCCTCTATACTTACTCCTGCATCGTAAAGATGTGATACAAGATCCTGATCATCCACAGATACCGTCTTGCAATAGACATCATTTCCATCCACTTTCATAGTATAATAAATGTAATCGGAATTAAGGGTTGCCTCATATACTTTTCCTCTGTCTACGGCTTTCAGAAAGGTGGTGTAATCGGTTTCTTTTACACTTCTCTCAGAAAGAGCAGGAAGAGCAAAAACATTCAGCAGAACAATAATGACGACCGCAATGATATAATATACATACAGCGGCCGCTTCTCTGGTTTTTTGGAATTCAGATTCATGCAGTCTCCTCCGTTATCTTATAGTATATTGCTATATCCACAGTGCTATATCAGGTGGTACAGCCTTGTAGTACACTGTACCACTTTTTTCAGTCAATTTCAAGGATGCCTCATCCGATTTCATAAACATTTTAGAATTAAAAATATTTCCAAATAATACCTTTATTCTGAAAAATTCCTTGCAAACCACCTGATACTGTGCTATTATAATAAATGGTTATGCCGCTGTGGCGGAATTGGCAGACGCACTTGACTCAAAATCAAGCGGAGCAATCCGTGCCGGTTCGAGTCCGGCCAGCGGCATTCGCATAAAAGACCTGACGGAGAAATCTGTCAGGTCTTTATTATATAATACAAAAAAATCACGAAAGGAATAAAAAAATGGAAAAAGACAAAAGCTTTTTAGGAACCGAGCCTGTCGGAAAGCTGCTTCTGCGGCTTGCACTTCCTACAGTTGCCGCACAGCTCATCAATATGCTCTACAATATCGTCGACCGTATCTATATTGGTCATATTCCCGGAGAGGGTGCTCTTGCCCTTACCGGTGTAGGTGTCTGTATGCCGCTTATCATGGTCGTATCCGCCTTTGCTGCTCTTGTCGGAAACGGAGGCGCTCCCAGAGCCAGCATCTTTATGGGTAAAAATGACACGTCAAAAGCCGAACAGACTCTCGGAAACTGCTTCACCATGCAGATCATCATCTCCCTGATCCTGACTGTTATCCTGTTTCTCGGAAACCGCATCCTTCTCCTTGCATTCGGCGCCAGTGCAAACACCATCGACTATGCGGTGGGTTACATGAATATCTATTCAGTAGGAACTATCTTTGTACAGCTGACTCTTGGCATGAATAATTTCATCACAGCCCAGGGATTCGCAAAAACCGGAATGCTCTCTGTACTGATCGGTGCGATCTCCAACATTATTCTGGATCCGGTTTTTATTTTCGGATTCCACATGGGTGTCCGGGGCGCTGCTCTGGCAACGGTGATCTCCCAGGCATTTTCCTGCATCTGGGTCCTCTCATTCCTCTTTGGAAAAAAGACCTTCCTGAAGCTTCGGAAAAGCACCATGAAACTGAAAGCCGATATCATTCTGCCCTGTATGGCTCTTGGCTCTTCTCTCTTTGTCATGCAGCTCAGTGAAAGCGTTATCTCTGTCTGCTACAACTCCTCCCTCTTAAAATACGGCGGGGATGTTGCCGTAGGAGCCATGACCATCCTTACCAGCGTCATGCAGTTTGCCATGCTTCCTCTTCAGGGACTTGGTCAGGGTGCACAGCCTATCATCAGCTACAACTATGGTGCACGTAACGAAAAACGTGTACGTTCTACATTTAAGCTTCTTGTAAAAACAAGTGTTTCTTATTCCGTAATCCTGTGGCTGATCATTATGATCTTCCCGCAGCTCTTTGCCGGAATGTTTACTTCGGACAGTACATTACTTGCTTTCACAAAGACAGCTCTCCGGATCTATATGGCAGTTGTGTTTATCTTTGGTATCCAGATTGCCTGCCAGATGACCTTTATCTCCCTTGGCAGAGCCAAAGATTCCATCATTGTGGCTATTGTCCGAAAATTTGTTCTGGTCATCCCGCTGATCTATATTCTGCCTCATATTTTTCGTTCTGACCGGACAAATGCAGTTTATATGGCCGAGCCGGTTGCGGATATCCTGGCAGTTACATTTACCGCCATCCTGTTTTTCTTTGAGTTTAGAAAAGCCCTGGCAGAAATCTCCGGAAGCCGGAAGCAGTAACCCTGCATTTGACCACCTTCCGCCCTGCTCGCGGTCTTATACCTCTTATCAGACACTTAAACATGAAACAGCCTTCTATGCATCATTACCAGGATGCATAGAAGGCTGTTTTTATATATTTTTGCTATTTTATTTCAATTCAATTCATCTTCATCCTGAAGAAGTTTCTCAAAAACAGGGAAGCAGTCAAATGTTGCAAAATAATCTCTCGGTGTCTCGGCACGACGGATCATCTCAAAGCTGCCATCCTCATGAAGAAGGATCTCTGCAGATTTCAGTTTACCATTGTAGTTGTAGCCCATTGCAAAACCATGAGCACCTGTATCATGGATCACAAGAAGATCTCCCTTATCGATTTTCGGAAGCATACGGTCAATGGCAAATTTATCATTATTCTCACAGAGGGAACCTGTCACATCATATTTATGATCACACGGTTCGTTCTCCTTACCCATAACCGTAATGTGATGATAAGCACCATACATAGCCGGACGCATCAGATTTACTGCGCAGGCATCTACGCCGATATATTCTTTATGTGTATGTTTCTCATGGATCGCTTTTGTGACAAGGCAGCCATACGGTCCCATCATGAAACGGCCAAGCTCTGTATAGATCGCAACATCACCCATTCCTTCCGGAACAAGGACTTCTTCATAAACCTTTCGGACACCCTCACCGATCACACGGATATCGTTTGGCTCCTGATCCGGTTTATAAGGAATTCCGATACCACCGGAAAGGTTGATGAATTTAATGTGTGCACCTGTCTCCTTCTGAAGCTTCACGGCAAGCTCAAACATAACCTTTGCAAGCATTGGATAATAGTCATTGGTCACTGTGTTGCTTGCAAGGAATGCATGGATTCCGAACTCTTTGGCACCTTTGGATTTTAGGATACGGAATGCGTCAAAGATCTGCTCGGTAGTCATTCCGTATTTTGCATCTCCGGGATTATCCATGATACCGTTACTGATCTTGAATACTCCACCTGGATTGTAACGGCAGCTGATCACTTCCGGGATTTTTCCGAGAGCTTTCTCTACGCTCTCAATATGTGTGATGTCATCAAGGTTGATGATTCCACCGATCTCATCTGCATATCTGAACTCTTTCTCCGGTGTGTCATTGGAAGAAAACATGATATCGCCCTTTTTGCAGCCTACTGCCTTGGCCATCATAAGTTCTGTTTCTGAGGAGCAGTCGCAGCCACAGCCATACTCCTGCAGAATATTGATCAGATATGGATTCGGTGTTGCCTTTACCGCAAAAAATTCCTTGAATCCTTTGTTCCATGCAAAAGCCTCTTTCAGGGCTTTTGCATTCTCACGGATTCCTTTCTCATCATAGAGATGGAAGGGTGTCGGAAACTTTTCAGTAATCTCATTGAGTTTCTCAAGTGTCACAAATGGTTCTTTTTTCATAATAACTGCATCTCCTGTTTTTCCGACTGCTATTCCCGAAGAAACCTCAGTCTTATTCTGCCTCGATCACGTGCATCATATTTGTCACTGCACCACGACCGTTTGTCATGTTGGTCGCAGGGTCTCCTGCTGTAAATACAACAAGATCTCCTTTATGTATCAGATGACGGCTGCGGACAACATTCATAGCCTGAGACATGATATGGTCCGTGGTATCTCTCTGATATCCTTTCAGAGGTGTTACGCCCCAGATCAGCTGAAGTTTATGCTGGATGGTTGAGTTCGGTGTGATCGCATAGATCGGAACCTTCGGGCGGAAATTGGAGATCAGTCTGGCTGTATTTCCACTCATTGTCGGTGTTACGATAGCGTTTGCCTTCAGGTTCTTTGCAGTACGCACCGTTGCAAGTGCCACTGCACTGGAGATCTTCTCTCTTCCGTCCATGGAACGATGTTCAATAAACACTTTATAATCCAGATGCGGCTCTGTCATCTCTGCGATATCTGCCATCATCTTAAGAGCATCAATCGGATATTTACCGGCTGCTGTCTCTCCGGAAAGCATGATCGCATCGGTTCCGTCGTAGATCGCATTGGCAACATCAGCTACCTCTGCACGTGTAGGACGCGGATTACGGATCATGGAATCAAGCATCTGTGTTGCCGTAATAACCGGTGTATAATGTTCGTTACACTTACGGATGATCTCCTTCTGGATGTGAGGTACCTGGCTTGCAGGAATTTCCACACCGAGATCTCCTCTGGCAACCATGATGCCATCAGATGCTTCAATGATGGAATCAATATTCTCAACACCCTCTGCATTCTCGATCTTCGCGATAATACCGATATCTTTTCCGCCATTATCATTCAGAAGCTTACGGATCTCACGGATCACCTCTGCGGAACGGACAAAAGATGCCGCGATGAAATCAAATTTCTGTTCGATACCAAAGATGATATCCTTTTTATCCTGCTCTGTGATTCCCGGAAGATTTACTTTTACATAGGGAACATTCACACCCTTCTTCTCTCCCAGCTCACCACCGTTTAAGATATCACAGACAATATCGGTTCCCTTGATTGTCTTAACCTCAAGCTCAATCAGACCATCATCAATGAGAATCCTGTTTCCCGGTTTTACATCCTTGTAAAGTGTCTCATATGTGATAGCGACCTTTGTGCTGTCGCCTTCAAAATCGCCAATTCCAAGTACAAACTGTTTTCCTGCTTCCAGCTTAACCTTCTGTCCGTCCTTTAAAAGTCTGGTACGGATCTCCGGTCCCTTTGTGTCAAGAAGCATGGCAATAGGCATATCAAGTTCCTCACGAAGCTCTTTGATCATATCCACACGGCCCTTCTGTTCCTCGTGGTCTCCGTGAGAAAAGTTGAATCTGGCAATATCCATTCCATTCTCCATAAGAGCCTTCAGAGTTTCCCTGTTATTGCTGGCAGGTCCAAGTGTACAGATAATCTTAGTTTTTTTCATAATAATGCTCTCCTTCGTTTGTGCGTTTTACTGTACGTGTTTATGTGTAAATAAATGATCCTGACAATATTCATAATTTCCGTTGCACTTTGAGCAGAAACGGAACTCCAGATTTGGATCATCCTTTTCGGTACGTCCGCAGATCGCACATTTATGCTTGGCGATCCCATCCGGACCAGAGCCCGTTCTGGAAGGAGCCATCGCCTTCTTAAACTGCTGCCTCCTGTGAATTTCCTTCGGATTGTAACGATTCATATCTCGGGTACTGAAATAAAAGATCACAAAGTTTAAAAGTGATGCTACGATCGGCACCACGCCTACCCAAAGCCCGACTCGAAGATAAGATACGATATCCCACGCAATGAACAGTCCGTATACAAAGGCCATCCATTTCATCCTGATCGGGATCACAAACATAAGAAGCAGCTGAAGATCCGGATATGTGACTGCATAGGCAAGGAAAATGGAAAGACTGATATAATATGTGGTAAAAATATTTCCGCCAAGAGAGTAGGCGATCCCGTTCATCACCACATAACCACCTGTAAATACATGTAAAAGCACTGCTGCGATCACAGTAAACAAAACACCTGAAAAAATATACAATGTGTACCGGAAAGTTCCCCAGGTACGTTCCAGTGAAGTACCGATCGGATAATAGAAGAAAAAGATTGCGAGAAGGAACATCACAAGATTTCCGGTTCCTCCCACACTGGATGGCGGATAGATCACCCATGTCACCAGTCTCCAGATCTGTCCCTTCATGACCATGGACATATCAAGACTCAGCATATTCAAAACTCCCGGAGCAAACATGGCCAGAAAATATCCCAGCACATAGCATCCAATGATGTAAACAGTCAGATTCGGAATCCCAAATCTTCCAAATTTACGTTCCAGCTTATCAATAAATTTCATTAAAATCTCCTTTCAGAAAACTTTTGAAAATCAGAAAAATCGCTTTTTGGAAAGAATGATCGCTGCCACAACACTAATCGCCACAGAAATCAGGATAATGATCAGAAATCCCAATGGACTCCTTGATAAAGGCATACCGGAACCAGCCACATTCATTCCGTAGGCACTGAACACAATGGTCGGAATACTCATGACAATGGTAATGATCGCCAGTACTTTCATAACGATATTCATATTGTTGGAGATGATCGATGCAAAGGCATCCATAGTTCCGTTCAGGATACCGCTGTACACATTGGCCATTTCGATCGCCTGCTTGTTCTCAGTGATGACATCCTCCAGAAGATCGGTGTCCTCCGGATATTTTTTGATACTGTCTATCTTCAGAAGCTTCTCCAGCACAACCTCGTTAGACCGGAGTGACGTAATAAAATAAGTCAGGGATTTCTGCAGCTCCAGAAGCTCGATCAGCTCCTCATTTCTTGTGGAAAGATGCAGTTTTTCTTCCACCTGCTCACTTTTTTTGTCAATGATACGCAGATAACGCAGGTACATGCTCGCATTTCTGTAAAGGATCTGAAAGATAAAACGGGTCTTCATATAGGTAAAAAAGCTCCGGACTCTTCCCTCCATAAATCTGGTAAGAACCGGTGTGTCCTCCAGGCAGATGGTAAAGATCATAGATCCCGTCACAATGATGCCAAGCGGTATTGTCCCATACCAGTCCTTGTCATTACGTTCCTCGATCATAGGAACGTCAACCAGGATCAGTGTATAATTATCCTCAACTTCGATACGTGACCGTTCTTCCTCATCCAAAGGGGATCGTAAATCGTCAACCTCTATATCAAACTTCTCGGAAAATTCAAAAATCTCTGTTGCCGTCGGATTCGTCAGCGCAATCCAGCAGCCTTCCTCCGGTTCCTGTATCTGGTGGATGGCTCCGTCTATTGTCTTGTAAATCCTTACCACGATTCCCACTTCCCTTCTCTTGCTTTTCTTTTGCCAGGGCAAAATTCTTTTTTATTATAAATAGTCAAAATAGCTTTGTCAATTCATACATTTTCTTTTTAAAAAAGCTTTTAATTAATTTCACATGATCTTTACATAAAAATTCATTCTGCATTCCACGTTCTTTACATTTTTTCCGGCTTCCTATATAATGATTCCAGAATTCCAACGAAAGGAAGTTATACAAATGAGTCAGTCATCATTCGGAAAAAAATTCGTGGTTACCACCTGGGGAGAATCTCACGGCAAGGCCATCGGTGCCGTTCTCGACGGCTGTCCCGCAGGTCTTTCTCTCTGTGAAGAAGATATCCAGGTTTTTCTTGACCGGAGAAAGCCCGGTCAGAGCCGTTATACAACTGCCCGTAAGGAAGGCGATCTGGTGGAGATCCTTTCCGGAGTTTTTGAAGGAAAGACTACCGGTACTCCAATTTCTCTTCTGATCCGCAATACAGATCAGCGTTCCAGAGATTACGGAAATATCGCATACTCCTATCGTCCCGGTCACGCAGACTTTACCTTTGAACAGAAATATGGATTCCGTGATTACCGTGGAGGTGGACGCTCCTCCGGAAGAGAAACCGCCGGACGTGTGGCAGCCGGTGCCATTGCCATCAAGCTGTTAAACGAACTTGGCATTACATTTACTACCTACGCAAGATCCATCGGTCCTGTAGAGATCCGGTCCTTCTCAGAAGAAGAGATCCGAAATAATGCACTCTGCATGCCAGATGCCGACGCAGCCGCAAAGGCATCTGCCTATCTCGAACAGTGCCTGAACAGTCAGGACAGTGCCGGCGGCGTGATCGAATGCCGCATCAAAAACGTTCCTGCCGGTCTGGGCGATACGGTTTTTGACAAGCTGGATGCTACCCTCGCTCATGCGATCATGTCCATTGGTGCTGTAAAAGCTGTTGAGATCGGTGACGGCATCAATGTGACACGTCTTACCGGTTCCGAAGACAACGACGGTTTTGTCCAGAAAGACGGCATCATTTCCAAGACCTCCAACCATGCAGGCGGTATCATGGGCGGTATGAGTGACGGCAGTGACATTATCTTCCGTGCCCATATCAAACCAACACCATCGATCAGCCAGCCCCAGTCCACCGTAACCAGCTCCGGCGAAAATCTGGAGCTTGAGATCAAAGGACGCCATGATCCTGTTATTGTTCCACGTGCCGTAGTTGTTGTGGAAGCCATGGCAGCTCTCACCATCACCGATGCACTTTTTGCCAATATGAGCGCACGCATGGACCGCATCCACGAATTCTATCGCAGATAAAACCGCCCTCATTCCCGGCAGATCCGTGGATTCATCCGTAATGCCAAATGTTTTTCCAGCAAAAAACAGACTCAGGGAATCTTATTGCTTATCCCTGAGTCTGTTTTTGTATCCGGATATCTGGCCGTTGCAGTCATTTACCGAAAAGAATTATTTGCAGATGCCATCCACATCTCCCGGCACCGGCCAGATATGGATGCTGTTCGGTGTTTCGATCTTTCTTGGCTTCTCATTCATCATAATAATATTTTTTTCGTAATCTACTGTAAAAACAGTAATACTGTTACTTCCATGATTTGCAACAGCAATATGCTTGTTATCCGGGAAGATCATAAGATCCTTCGGGTAATCACCACTGATCGGAAGTGTAAATTTCTTGGTCAGAAGGCCTGTTTCCTGGTCTACTGCATACATAGTCACAGTATTTTCCCCTGCTGTTGTACAGAAAAGATATTTACCGTCCGCAGAAAGAGACATACCGGAAGCTGCGTTATGAAGCGCATCATTGGAATCCTCTTTTCCAAGAGTGGTAATGCTCTGAAGCAGCTGGAACTCCGGATTCTTACCGCTTCCGCCATAGCTGTATACCTTCACCTCATTGCTGAGCTCAAAAAGAAGATATGCAAATCTTCCGTCATCACTGAAACGGATGATACGAGGGCCGCTCTCTCTCGGGCAGCGAAGAATGTCAACCAGCTCCAGTTTGTCTTTCTTCTTATTGATACGATAGATCTTAACCTGATCGATACCATTATCTACCGCACAGAGATACTTATTATCCGGTGTCGGACGTACACAATTAACATGCGGACGGAAGTTACGCTCTGCCACGCTTCCAAGTCCCTTGTGGAAAACGCCGTCCATAACACTTCCCAGACGGCCGTCTTTATGTGTATGTACAACCGTTACCTTACCATCATGGTACCCTGCCACATAAAGATATCTTCCGTCCACATCTGTTGCAAGATAGCAGCCTCGCATTCCGTTGATATCCACACTGTTGAGGCGGGTAAGATCACCGTTCTTGTCTCTTTCAAATACAGCTACACCTTCATCCTCAATGGAATACAGATATTTACCGTTTTTTGATACCGCCAGATGAGAAGCATTGCTAACTTCCACTTCGCTTCGTTCTGTGAGTGTTCCTTTTTCTACATCTACATCGTATACCTGAATTCCCTTACTGGTTCCATGGGTATATGTTCCCACGTAAGCCACGTACTTCTTTTTTCCCATAAGTTCTGGCCTCCTGCTTTTTACATTGGTTACGTATTTTTGTGTTTATTTTATCACAAAGCTTCTGCAAGAACAAGTTACCATCCTGTTATCTTTTGTGCAATTTTTTACGCAAAGCTGCCGTTCACTATGGCGTTCACACATGATCCACGCAAATGGATCGGCTCCTGCGCATCCATTACGCCTCTTTACAGATCTCCCAAAGCGCCTCTCATTGCTTCCAGAGTTTCATCAATTACTTCATCTGTATGCGCTGTGGAAAGGAACATCGCCTCAAACTGGGAAGGTGCAAGATGAATGCCTCGTTTCAGCATTCCCTTGAAATATTTTGCAAAAAGCTCCAGGTTGGATGTTTTTGCAGAAACATAGTCTTTTACCTCCTGGTCTGTAAAGAAAATACTTGCCAGAGAAGAATCATAGTTTACCTGATATGGAAGACCTTTTTCCTCCACGATCTTCTTCAAGCCGCCGTAAAGCTTCTCACCTTTGGCAGCCAGATCTTTGTAGATTTCCTGATGCTCATAGAGATATTTCAGCTGTGTGAAACCTGCAGCCATGGCAACCGGGTTTCCGCTTAAGGTACCTGCCTGGTATACAGGACCACACGGTGAGATCAGATCCATGATCTCCTTACGTCCGCCATAAGCGCCTACCGGCATTCCTGCGCCGATTATTTTCCCGTAGGTGACAAGATCCGGACGGATACCAAAATACTCTGCTGCTCCGCCAAAGGCAAGTCGGAAGCCTGTGATCACTTCATCAAAGATCAGCAGACAATTGTGCTCATCGCAAAGCTCACGAAGCCGCTTTAAGAAACCTGGTTTCGGAGGAACCACACCCATGTTTGCTCCTACTGCCTCCACGATCACGGCTGCCACATTTCCCTCTTCCTGTTTGAGAAGTGCTTCCACACTGGCGGCATCATTGTAGGTAGCCGTCATGGTATCCTGTGTACAGCCCTTCGGAACACCGGCGCTGTCCGGAATACCACTTGCCATGACACCGGAGCCGGCACTTACCAGAAGGCAGTCACTGTGTCCGTGATAGCAACCTGCAAATTTGATGATCTTGTCTTTTCCGGTAAAACCTCTTGCTGCACGGATGGCACTCATAACAGCTTCTGTTCCTGAGTTTACCATACGGATCATATCTACATGTGGAATATGTTCACAGATAAATTCTGCGATCTCTACTTCGATTCCTGTAGCACAGCCAAAGCTCAGGCCATTTTCGCAGGCCTTGATCACACTCTCGCGGATCTCCGGGAAATTATGTCCCAGGATCATCGGGCCCCAGGAATCAATGTAATCCACATAACGGTTTCCATCTACATCATAGATGTAGCATTTATCTGCTTTTTCAATAAAACGAGGTGCCTCACCGATGGCTCCGTAAGATCTTACCGGGCTGTTTACGCCTCCCGGGATTCTTTTTACCGCACGCTCAAATAACTGTTCTGATCTTGTCATCAGCCGATCCTCCCTTCATCCATAAGTCTTGCCAGAAGCTCCGCATAATAGGTAAGATAGATCTGCGCACCGGAACGGAATGCTCCTGTAGCCATCTCACCCACGATCCTTTCTTCGTCGATCCAGCCGTTTGCAGCTGCTGCTTTTACCATTGCATACTCACCACTGACACTGTATGCGGCAACCGGAACGTTTGTAATCTCCTTTACCTGCCAGATCATGTCCTGGTATGCAAGAGCCGGTTTTACCATGATGATATCTGCACCCTCTTCCACATCTGCAAGTGCCTCTTTCAGCCCTTCTCTGCTGTTGTGAGGATCCATCTGGTAGCTTTTTCTGTCCCCAAAAGACGGAGCAGAATCTGCTGCCTCACGGAACGGACCATAAAATGCAGAAGCATATTTTACTGCATAGGACATGATCGGTGTTGTATAATGCCCTGCCTTGTCCAGACACTGGCGGATCGCTGCAACACGACCATCCATCATATCAGACGGAGCAACCATATCTGCACCTGCCTCCACGTGGGAAAGTGCTGTTTTTGCAAGAAGCTCCAGTGTCTTGTCATTGTCCACATCATGACCGCAGAGAACGCCGCAATGGCCATGGGAAGTGTACTCACACATGCATACATCTGTTACATAATAAAGCTCCGGAAATTTCTCTTTTGCAATGCGAAGAGCTCTCTGAACGATTCCCTCCGGATCATAGGCACCGCTGCCCACTTCATCCTTATGGTCAGGAATACCAAAAAACATCACACTGCCTACACCGGCTTTGGAAAGCTGCTCCAGTTTATATGGAAGACGGTCCAGGCTGTAACGGTACTGCCCGGTCATGGACAGAATTTCTTCTTCCTTATTTTCTCCTTCCATTACGAACATAGGATACATAAGAGAAGATTTATCCATTCTTGTCTCACGTACCATTTTACGAAGGTTTTCGCTGCCTCTTAATCTTCTTGGTCTTTTTGTCAGTTCCATGATCATTCGCTCCTTTTCATATCCTCCACCAGCTTGACAAGACTGTCAATGGTGGCTTTTTCTGACATATATGCTTTCATTCCAAAGCTCTCAGCAGCCGCCTTCGTCTGTCTGCCGATGCAGGCTGCCTTAACCTTTGAATAATCCAGTCCTTTTGTTCCCTCCACAAATCCCTTCACAGTGGAGGCACTTGTAAACACCGCACAGCTGATCTGTCCTGTTTCAAATTCCTTCTTCTCATCGATGAGCTGGCTCTTTTCGTAAAGAGTCTGATAGGTCGGAACATCCTCGATCACAGCACCTGCCTGTGCAAGAAATGCAGTGAGTTTTTCATTTCCCTTTTCTGCCCGCGGGATGAGTATCTTTTCTCCACCGGAGAGAAGCTCTGAAAGTTCCTTTCCAAGAGTATCCCCGTCATATACCGACGGCACAAAATCTGCCAGCAGACCTCTTTCCTTCAGGGCCTTTTTTGTTCCTTCCCCGATCACGGCCAAACGGGCATTTCCCATGGCACGGATATCTTTTCCCTGGCGGATCAGTTCCTCAAAAAATACCCTTACACCTGTAGGGCTGGTAAATACAAGCCACTGATATTCCTCCAGGTGATCCAGTGCTTTATAGAGACGATTCTGATCTTCCATGGGGACAGTACGGATCGCCGGAAGTTCCAGAACCTCCGCGCCTTTTTCACGAAGCTTGTCCGCAGTTCTGGAAACAAGCTCTTTCGGTCTTGTGACAAGGACTTTCCATCCTGAAAGCGGCAGTTCTTCATACCAGCCAAACTTCTCTGCCAGTGTACACACCTTACCCACCACAATGATCGCCGGGGTCTCGATTCCCTGACGTTTCACCTCTTCTTCCAGGGTAGAAACTGTTGCTACGATCCGTTTCTGACCTGCTGTAGTTCCCTTCTGCAGGATCGCCGCAGGCATATCCTTTTCCATTCCTGCACCTATCAGACCCTCGCAGATATCCGGAAGCGCGGACACGCCCATCAGAAACACAAGAGTTCCCTTTGTATCAACAAGCGCACGGAAGTCTATATCGTATTCTTCTCCGGCCCTCTTATGTCCTGTAATGATGTGGACTGAAGAACAGAAATCCCTGTGTGTTACCGGAACCCCGTTATATGCCGGTACTGCAATGGAGGAAGTAACACCCGGAACAACCTCATAAGGAATCCCATTCTCCCGAAGAAGCTCCAGTTCCTCTCCTCCTCTTCCAAAGAGGAATGGATCTCCGCCTTTCAGGCGCACCACACGAAGACCCCGCTGTGCCTCCTCAAGAAGTACCTGATTGATATTTTCCTGACGCATGATATGGTGACTGGCACGTTTGCCTACATTGATCAGCTTGACATTTTCCGGGATTCTTGACAGAACTCCCTGACCTACCAGACTGTCATAGACGACCACATCTGCCTGTTCTAGCACTTTGAGGCCTTTTAATGTAAAAAGGCCGATATCGCCAGGACCCGCTCCTACCAGCCATACTTTTCCTGTTTTCATCTGTTTTCTCCTTTTTTCCGAAGAGTTTCTGCCAGTTCCCTGCCTAAGCTTTCCGCATCTGCCTTATTGCCACGCAGTGTTCCTGTTACATAGGAACCGTCTTTTTCATTATAATAAAGCCCTCTGAGATAGATCTCATCCCCGAGAATTTCCGCATGGGCAGCCACCGGAGAAGAGCATCCTCCATCCAGGAGCTTTACAAAAGCACGCTCCGCACTTCCCGCGGTCCAGGCATCCTTATCACAGTAGCCCTCCAGGAAATCATAAGCTTCCCCTTTTCTTCCCTGTACAGCAAGGATTCCCTGGCCAGCAGCCGGAATGATCTCATCTGCTGTAAAATACCGGTTGATCCTGGATTCCAATCCAAGTCTCTTAAGACCGGCAGCAGCCAGGATCAATGCACTGTACTGTCCTTCATCCAGCTTCCGGAGTCTTGTCTGAAGATTTCCGCGGATACTTCTGACATCCATATCCGGATACAGTTTTTTAAGCTGTAAGGTTCTCCTTAAGCTGGAGCATCCAAGGGGCTTGCTTTTATCAAGTTCAGAAACTCCATCAGGAAGAACCAGTACGTCTCTCGGATCTTCTCTTTTGGAAAAAGCCAGCAGCGGCAGTTCCTCCGGAACCTCCATAGGCATATCTTTCAGGCTGTGCACAGAAAGAATACTTCTTCCATCTATCAGTGCTTTATCCAGTTCCTTTACAAAAAGCCCTTTTCCGCCAACCTTATCCAGTGTACGGTCCAGAATGATATCCCCGGTAGTTTTCATAGTGAGGATTTCCACTTCCAGATCCGGATTTTTTTCTTTTATGTAGTCACGGACCATTTCGCTCTGCAGCACTGCAAGCTTACTCTCTCTGCTGCCGATCACGATCTTATCTCTCTTCATCTTCATCCTGCTCTCCCAGTACTTTTTCCAGCGCTTTCTGGATTTCTTCCCTTACACGCTTTGCTTTTTTATGATCCAGTCCGCTGGCTGTAACTCCAACTACCATTTCATCCCGCATATATACGCCTGGGAAATAAAAATCACAGGCTTCCCGGTCGGAGGCTACATTGACATAAATGCCCTCCTCCTTACAGACACGGTGGATCTCATCATTCAGCTTCCAGTCATTGGTGGCTGCGATCACCATATATGCGTTGGCAAAGTCTGAACGTTTCACGGGACGGATATGTAAAGTTACAGTTCCTGCTTTTCCAAGGTCCATAAGTTCCTGGGTCACTTTTGTAGCCACCACTGTGATATTTCTTGTAAATTTCAGAAGAGTCTTTATTCTTCTGGTAGCAATATTGCCGCCTCCTGCCACAACGATATTTTTATCGGACAGGTCTATAAACATGGGGAAATAAGGTTTATTCTTCATAAAGTTTCTCCAGTCCTTCCACACATTCCAGAAAAGCATCCTGATTCAGACTGTCCCGAAGCCCGAAGATCAGCTTGTTTACAACCTTTCCGGCTGCAGTATCCACTGCTTTTTTCAGGTTTTCTCTATCTGAATCCTCCATAGGAGTTTTCCGGAAGATTTTTTCGATCCTCAGGTTCAGATCTTCCACAGCATCCGCTTTGATCTCCTGGATGCGCGGGATGATATCACGACCTTCCAGCCACTGGAAAAATTCGTTCATCTGGTCCTTCACAATGGAGCCTGCTGCTTCCAGGTTATCTGCAAGTTCCTTCGGTGTCTCGTCGGTTCGGAAGCTGTCCATATCATAAAGTGTGATGTTATCTTTTTTTCGGATCTCCGGATCAATATCTCTTGGAACTGCCAGATCGATAAGGATCATAGGTCGTTCCACACGTACATCCTCAAACAATTCTTCCGTCAGTGTATAATTGGGGCTTGCTGTTGCGCTGACCACCAGGTCACACTCCGGCAGATAGTCCATTCTCTCACCATAATTGATCCTGCTGCATCCAACCGGAATACTCACAACACCACTTCTGTACTGACGGATCGTAACCGTCACATCCGCTCCTGCTTCACGCAGTGTCTGGGCAGCCATCTTCCCCATCTCACCGTTTCCGATCACCATACAGACTTTATTGCGAACATCGTAACCGCCTTCTGCCAGAAAACGGATAGCCTGATGGATCACAGAAGGATTTCCATGGGAAAACGGCACTTCCGTTTTGATCTTCTTGCCTGCAGTTACCGCCATACGGAAAAGCACCTCCAGAACACTGTCTGTGGTAAACTCATCCCTTGACATGCTCAACGCCTCTTTTACCTGGGTCAGGATCTGATCTTCCCCCAGAATCTGGGATTTCAGTCCGCTGGTAAGATAAAAAAGGTGCTCCACCGCCTCTTCATTTTCTCTGCTGGTAAAATACTTCTGGTATTGTTCTCCCTGCACACCTTTCAACGAACAAAGCCACTGATACAGGTCTGGCTTCTTCTCATCTGCAGTACTTACCCACAGTTCCAGCCGGTTACAGGTCGACAGAATAATACACCCGCAGATCCCAGCTTCTTCTTTCAGCCTGTGCAGCGCCTCTCCGGTATTTTTGCGGGTAAAGGCAAACTGCGCTCTGACATCTACAGGTGCCATATTATGATCGATTCCAAGCATGAATATACTCATGTCCTACGTTTCTCCTTTGTTTTCACAATCTTTTATAATGATAAACATTTCCACAGGGAAAGTCAACTACGATTGACAATGTCAGCCCTCCCTTTTATAATATCTTATGGTAGAAATTGCGGATTATCTTTATATTCCAGCGGAGAAATATAAAGAGTTTATCATAATCACCATAATTATCAGGATGGAGGAAATCCCCGTATGAACTCAGCTTCAAAAAAAGCGATCCTAGTAGTAAGTTTCGGCACAAGCTATGAAAACACCCGTAAACTTACCATCGAAGCCATCGAGCACGATATTGCCGATGCATTCCCTGCCTGTCCCACCTACCGTGCATGGACAAGCAAAATGATCATTGCCAAACTGAAAAAGCGGGACGGTCTTACGATCCACACGGTAAAGGAAGCTCTGGAACAGATGCTTCTGGATGGTATCACCGATGTGATCGTACAGCCGACTCATGTGATCAACGGTATCGAAAATGATCAGATGAAAGCCGATGCGCTTTCTTTTCGTGACCGTTTTTCCAGTATTGTTTTCGGAAATCCTCTTCTCACAACAGAAGAAGATAACCAGGCAATCGTCCGGGTAGTTGCAGATGAATTCCGGGACATGGATCCGGACACTGCACTTGTAATGATGGGACATGGAACAGAGCACTACGCAAACACGGTTTATGCTGCTTTGGATTACCGTTTTAAAGATACCGGACATAAAAATATTTTTCTTGGAACTGTAGAAGCCTATCCGGCCCTGGACTCCCTTCTCCGGGCTGCCGACAGCTTTCATCCGAAAAAGATCGTGCTGGCGCCTTTCATGATCGTAGCCGGCGACCATGCACAGAACGATCTGGCCGGTGCAGATTCGGACTCCTGGATGAACCGTCTTTCTTCCGAAGGATATGAAGTCACCCCTGTACTGAAGGGACTTGGAGAATATCCCCAGGTCCGGCAGATCCTTGTGGAACATGTACAGCAGGCCATGAACGCTTCGGTCTGACAGAGATAAGATGATCCACATATATCCCTCATGAAAAAACTGCACCGTGATCCATCCCAGGATCTTCCGGTGCAGTTTTTTATTTTTATGAGATTACTTGAAGTTCTGAAATTTCTGTTATTTATGCCATCAGTTCATCCAGTTTTGTCTTTACAGCAAGGATAAACTCTTTGCTGTTCAATACCTGTACCTCTTTCAGGGAAGTGATCAGCGCAAGATCCTTGGTCATCTTTCCGCTTTCAATGGTATCCAGTGTCGCTTTTTCCAGTTTTCCTGCAAAATCAGCAAGTGCTTCATTTCCGTCCAGTTCACCTCTCTTGCGGAGAGCTCCTGTCCATGCAAAGATCGTTGCAACGGAGTTTGTGGATGTTTCTTTTCCCTCAAGATGACGATAATAGTGTCTCTGAACTGTTCCGTGAGCAGCCTCATACTCAAAATATCCTTTCGGTGATACCAGTACAGAGGTCATCATGGCAAGAGAGCCAAATGCGGAAGATACCATGTCACTCATAACATCTCCGTCATAGTTCTTGCATGCCCAGATAAAACCGCCATCTGCCTTCATAACACGGGCTACGATATCATCGATCAGACTGTAGAAATAGGTCAGGCCGGCTTCCTCAAATTTATCCTTAAACTCTGCATCAAAGATCTGCTGGAAAATCTCTTTAAATCTTCCATCATATGTTTTGGAAATGGTATCCTTGCTTCCGAACCATACATCCTGCTTTGTGTCCAATGCATAATTAAAGCAGCTTCTCGCAAAGCTCTTTACAGAATCATCAAGATTATGCATGCCACGGAGAACACCTGCTCCGTCAAAATGCTGGATCAGCTCCTTACGCTCTTCTCCGTCTTCGCCCTCAAATACAAGATATGCATCTCCCGGCTTGTCAATATAGAATTCTGTATTCTTATAGATATCTCCATATGCATGACGTGCAAGTGTGATCGGTTTCACCCAGTTCTTTACACATGGCTCGATTCCCTTTACAACGATCGGCGCACGGAATACAGTTCCATCAAGAATAGCACGGATCGTTCCGTTTGGACTTTTGTACATTTTTTTCAGGTCGTACTCTTCCATTCTGGCTGCATTTGGTGTGATCGTGGCACATTTTACGGCTACTCCGTATTTTTTGGTTGCTTCTGCTGCATCAATGGTAACCTGATCATCTGTCTCATTTCTGTGCTCAAGACCAAGATCATAATATTCTGTATTCAGTTCCAGATACGGTGTGAGAAGTTCATCCTTGATGATCTGCCACAGGATACGGGTCATCTCGTCTCCGTCCATCTCAACTAAAGGTGTCTGCATTTTGATTTTTTCCATATTATTTTCTCCTTTTGAGGTTTATTCTCCTGTTCGGATTCCAGGTGCTCTTTCCTTTAGAATCTTTCTTCAGCACTTTTACTGTACATTGTACTCATATTTTCCGGTTCCGTCAACGCTTTTGTGCGTTACCACGCTTTGTTTATAAGAATTGTATAATAATTCAACCTGCCAACAGTTTTTCACAGTTAAATTTTCCCCATCCCTGCTGATTTCTGGGAAGTCCCATATCTTCTGCACTTTCTCTTAACAACATCTTTACCTCTACATTAGAAAGCCGAGGATCTTTTTCCAGAAGGCAGGCGATTCCTCCTGACACCAGAGGCGTCGACATGGAGGTTCCGCTTTTGAGCCCATATGAATACGGCAGTCCCGGTGCACAGGCAATGACCTGGCTTCCCGGCGCTACCAGATCCGGTTTGCATACACAGTCAAAGGTAGGGCCTCTTCCGGAAACTGCCTTTCTGCCATTCAGCATATCACTGGAGCCTACGGTAATGATCTTCCGGCTGCTTCCCGGTGCTGTTACCGTGCCGGCCCCCGGTCCCTGATTTCCTGCTGCAGCTACCACCACAAATCCCAGATCCCAGAGTTTTTCCACTCCTTCAAGAAGATCTGTCTGTTCCTTATGATCCCGGGATGTTGTTCCCACTGAAATATTAACGATACGGATATGATAAATACTTCCAAATTCCATGATCCACCGAAATGCCCGCATCACATCCTCCCTGCTTCCGTTCCCGAAACGATCCAGAACCTTCAAAGCAACGATACTGCAGCCAGGTGCAGCCCCTTTATATTTTCCACCTGATGCAGTTCCGTCCCCTGCAAGGATCCCGCTGACATGAGTCCCATGTCCGTTATCATCATATGGGCTGCGTCTGATTCCTGTAAAATCACGGAACACGGAAATACGGCTGCCAAAATCTATATGGGGAAAAATACCGGTATCCAGAACTGCCACGCCTATCCCTTTCCCTGTATACATCCTTTTATACCTTTCCAAAGCTCTCCCGTCGGACAGCTGACCTTTCTTTAGCTTATTCTGCGGCCATCTTTCCCGCTACTCGTTTTATATAAAAAGACCCCGGGATCTTACCTCTGAATCCCCGGGATCTTTGCTGTATATTTTTTATTTAGTTTCCTCTTCCTGTACGGAAATTAACTGTTTTCTGGATCTGATTGTCCATTCCGTAGCTGTAGTTTCCATAAACACCGGTATGCCAGCCCTTAGCCTGTCCTATGTAGTAATAATACTGACCGCCCTCTTTTTTCCAGCCATTTTTAATGGCTGCTTTTGCGGTTGTTGTGGTTGCTGTTGTTGCCGCCTGCGCATACACTGTACCAAATGTCAGGCAAAACAGCATTGTGATCATGAGAACAAGCTGTGCGAATCTTCTCTTTTTCATGGTTTCTTTTCCTCCTGTTTTAAAAATCTTCATACCCGGTGATAATTAGATTTTCTTGCAATATAATGTATAAAATACATTATCTCCTCCAATACTTAACATATCTGAAAAATAAAGGAGGTTTTTCTATGCTTCTCTTTTTTCTTGTATTCTTCGGACTCCAGATCTTTGTTCTTTTCTGCTGTGCCGCTGCAGGAAATGACGCCGCTTCCCAGGAACTATCTGACCAGGAACAGCTTCAGTTTATCGCAGAATGGAAAAAACAACATCAAAAAAAGGACGTCTGCTGAAGAACGTCCTTTTTGCTTTGCAATTCTATTCTCCATTCATATGATGATACACACCAGTCCGCCTTTGCTGTCGTTTACGATCTTCTTCATAGTATCCTGAAGCTTCACCTGACTTTCTTCACTGATCATGGCCAGCTTGTTCCGGATTCCGTCTTCCACCAGCTGCTGGATAGATTTTCCGAAAATATTGGTCTCCCAGATACTTTCCCCTCGCTCCGGGCTTTCTCTGATATACTTTATCAGATCCTCCGCCTGCTGTTCTGTACCAACGATCGGAGCGATCTCCGTTTCGATCTCCGCCCGGATCATATGAATGGACGGACTTTTTGACCGGATCTTTACTCCGAATTTATTTCCCTGACGGATCACCTCAGGTTCCTCAATAGTGATCTCGGAAAGCTCAGGCACAACAACCCCATACCCTGTTCCTTTTACCGCTTCCAGGGCAGCCTGGACTTTTACAAATTGTTCCTTCATACCGGCAAGCTCTTTTATGGTCTGGATCAGTTCATATTCGCTTTCCATGGATATCCCGCTCATTTCACTGAGCATCTGATAATAATAAATGTCTTTTACTGCGATCCGGATACGGACTTTTCCATCGGAAAGACTGACCTGTTCAAGCAATGTATCTTCCACATATGGACATTCCAGATATACCGATTCTCTGCTTACATCCCGCACATGAGTAAGTCTTGTCATCTTTTCCCGAATCTCATTTAACAGAGCCGCCTTTACCTCATGTTCCGGAGAAAGCATCTCCACCCATCTGGGAACAAATAGCTCTATCTCACTAATCGGGAATTCATAAAGGAGCTTCTCCAGGATCCTGGTCACATCCTCTTTTCTAAGCTGTTCACAGTTGACTGCCAGAACGGATACTCCGAATTTCTCTTCCAGATGTTTTACAGTTTTTCCGGTTTCCTCACTGTAGGGAGTCTGGGAGTTTACCAGGATCAGAAAGGGTTTTCCCTGGGCTTTCAGCTCTTTTATCGTCTGTTCTTCTGCCGGAATAAAATTTTCTCTTGGAATTTCCCCAAAGCTTCCATCTGTTGTAACTACAATTCCAATGGTGGAATGCTGGCTGATCACTTTTTCCGTCCCGATCCGGGCCGCATCATGAAACGGGATTGCTTTTTCCTGCCATGGTGTTTTGACCATCCGTTCCCTGCCTTCTTCCACATTTCCGGATGCATCCTTTACCAAAAAGCCCACACAGTCAATAAGCTTTACCCGGATCTTCTGGTTTTCCCCTATGGATACCTCCACCGCTTCTTTTGGAATGAATTTGGGTTCTACGGTTGTGATCATTTTCCCGGCGCCACTGAGCGGCAGTTCATCCTGAAGCTCTGCTCTTTTTCCCTCACTAAGCGCAGGCAGTGCCACCAGTTCCATAAATCTCCGGATAAATGTGGATTTTCCTGTACGGACCGGGCCCACAACCCCTATGTAGATATCCCCGCCCGTCCGTGCCTGGATATCACGGTAAACCTGAAAGTTTTCCATATAAAAAAGCCTCCCTGCATATACTGGCCTGTAAGCTCCGGAAACCATCTGCAAAAGATAGTTCCCGCATACCACAGTATATGCCCGGAAGGCTTCTTATATGCTGCTGTTCAACGAGAACAGCAGCCATTTGTATTCCTTACATCAGTCTTTAATATAAAACTCATTATGAAGCAGATGATGCTCCTTGCCCTTGAGAAGTCCCTCATAAAGCTCCAGAACCAGCGGGTTCTCATCGGATTTCTTGATGATCATGGTATTATCTGCATTATACAGACCCCTTGCTCTGGCTGCCTTGGTCCTGTCACCGGATCTGGTCGGCTGACCACCACCCATGATACATCCACGGCGGCACGCCATAACCTCGATCAGATGATAGTTTGCCTCACCGTTCTTTACACGTTCCATAACGATTCTTGCATTTGCAAGGCCGCTGGCAACACATACATTGATATCCATTCCTTTATACGGCACGGTAAATTCCTTGATTCCCTCTTCACCACGAACACCGCACTCTGCAATCTCATGCATGGCTTCCTTGCTGTGATCCGGGCTCAGTCTTCGAAGAACTGCCTCGGTAACACCACCGGTAACACCGAAGATAACGCCACCGCCGGAACCAAATCCAAACGGCATATCACATGCTTCCGGATCCAGTGTTGCAAAATCAAGACCAAAGTTATCGATCATGCGGAGAAGCTCTGTGGTTGTGATAACGATATCGGTATCCTGCTCGCCATCGGTAAAGCTGTTGGGGCGGATTGCCTCTGCCTTCTTGGCTGTACATGGCATAATGGAAACCATAACGGTCTTCTTGCCTGCTGCATGCTCCGGATCACGGAAGTATTCCTTGATAACCGCAGACATCATTCCCTGTGGGGAACGGCAGGTAGAAATGTTCGGAACATATTCTTTATATTGATCAGTGATAAACTTCACCCATGCAGGACAGCAGGAAGTCAGAAGCGGAAGATTCTCACCCTTCTCCACTCTGTTTAGGAACTCCTTGGTCTCTTCCATGATGGTAAGGTCGGCACTGAATGTGGTATCGTATACTTCGTCAAAGCCCATTCTGTGAAGCGCGTTAACGATTTTACCCATAACACTTCTGCCTTTGGCAAGTCCGTAATGATCACCAACTGCAACACGAACTGCCGGTGCAACCTGTGCAACAACACGAGTATTCTTATCAGCCAGTGCATCCCATACTTCATCCATATGTGTACGGATAGAGATCGCACCTGTCGGACAGTAAACACGGCACTGACCACAGTTTACACACTGTGTCTCAGCAATCTTTTTATTGAATGCAGGCATAACCATGGCTTCTGTTCCACGGAATGCGAATCCAAGAGCTCCGATTCCCTGAAGCTCCTCGCAGGCACGTACACAGTTGCCGCAGAGGATACATTTGTTCGGATCACGGATGATGGACGGTGAACTGTCATCGATCTCATGCTGTTCTCTTGTATTTTCGAAGCGGATATTACGCACACCAAGGCGATGTGCCAGCTCCTGCAGGATACATTCGCCGCTCTTTACACAGGTTGTACAGTCACGGCAATGTGCTGCAAGAAGCAGCTCCACGATCAGTTTACGATATTTCTTAATACGGCCGGAATTGGTATAAATAACCATTCCGTCTCTCGGCTGCTCGGAACAGGAAGCAAATGTCTTGCCTCTGTCATCCTCAACTGTACAGAGACGACAGGCACCAAATGTGGAAACCTCTGAATGATAGCACAGTGTGGGGATATTGATACCGGCATTCCTGATGACTGTCAGGACATTTTTTTCGTCGGTAAATTCTACTTTTCTTCCGTCAATTGTCATTGTACCCATAAGATATCCTCCCTTCTATGCTTCCACATAAATCGCATCAAAGTTACAGTTATCCTTACAGGATCCGCATTTGATACATACGTCGTTGTTGATTACATGTGGATGCTTGATCTTTCCTGAAATCGCACCAGCCGGACAGTTCTTCGCACACTTGCCGCAGCCGATACAGAACTCAGGATTGATATGGAATTGACGGAGCGCCGTGCAGACCTTCGCACGACATTTCTTATCTACGATATGCTCTACATATTCGTCACGGAAACGCTTCAGAGTACTGATGACTGGAAGCGGTGCACTCTTACCGAGGCCGCACAGTGCCATGCTCTGAACCATGTTTGCAAGCTCTTCCAGCTCATCCAGGTCAGAAAGCTCGCCCTTGCCTTCAACGATCCTCTCCAGGATCTCAAGCATACGTTTCGTACCTTCACGGCAAGGAACACATTTACCACAGCTCTCACGCTGTGTAAAGCTCATGAAGAAACGTGCAACCTCTACCATACAGGTATTCTCATCCATAACAACCAGTCCGCCGGATCCCATGATAGCGTCCAGCTTCTTAACGGAATCAAAATCAAGCGGATGATCGATCTGGTCATCGATCAGACATCCACCGGATGGTCCGCCGATCTGTACTCCCTTAAATGCAGCACCACTCTTAAGACCACCGCCGATGTCATAAATGATATGGCGGAGACTTGTTCCCATCGGCACCTCGATAAGACCGGTGTTCTCAATGGAACCGGTAAGTGAGAAGGTCTTTGTTCCGGGGCTTCCTTCTGTACCGATGGTGTGGAACCAGTCAGCACCCTGAAGGATGATCTTCGGTACGTTGGCGTAGGTCTCTACGTTATTGAGAACAGTAGGTTTACCCCACAGACCCTGCTCGACAGTTCTCGGAGGTTTTACTCGAGGCATACCTCTGTTGCCTTCGATAGAGGCAGTCAAGGCAGAACCTTCACCACATACGAACGCTCCGGCACCGCGATTGATATGTAAGTGGAAATTGATACCGGAACCAAGGATATTATCGCCAAGAAGGCCATAGGACTCTGCCTGCTCAATGGCCATCCGGAGTCTCTGTACAGAAAGAGGATACTCGGCACGTACATAAATATAACCATCCTCTGCACCTACTGCATAGGCAGCGATCACCATACCCTCGATCATCTTGTAAGGATCACCTTCCATTACAGAGCCATCCATAAATGCTCCCGGGTCACCCTCATCACCGTTACATACTACATAACGGACTTTTTCCGGCTGGCGTGCAACCTGTGACCATTTCTTGCCTGCAGGGAAACCTGCACCGCCACGGCCGCGGAGGCCGGACTTCGTGATCTCATCAATAACATCCTGTGGGGTCATTTCAAAGAACGCCTTCGCCATTGCGGAAAAGCCGCCTACGGAAATATATTCATCAATGGACTCTGCATCGATCTTGCCACAGTTCTCAAGAACGATCCTTGTCTGCTGGTTCAGGAACGGAATGTCACTCGGATGCGGACAGGCCTCATCATCATGACGATAAAACAGACGCTCAACAGGCAGTCCGCAGATCACGGTCTTCTCTACGATCTCGCGACAGTCATCTACCTGAACATGTACATACTGATAATCATATGGCTCAATTCTCATAAGAGGACCAAGCTCACATAAGCCCTGGCATCCGGTCTTAACGATTCCTACATGAGGAACATCCTTCTGCATCTCAACTGCAACGCCCTCGATTCCCTCGCAAAGTCTTGACATTTCTTCATAAATCTTCTGAGCACCGGAAGCAATACATCCGGTACCGGAACAGACGAGAACACGGCAGGTATAGCCATCAAGATTCTTCTTAACCTCAGCCTGTTTGTTTTTCAGATCTTCCATACTGGTTATACTCATACGCTCTCACCTCTCAATTCATTTAAAAGCTCAACAGCCTTCTCAGGAGTCATCTTCGGGTGAACTTCATCATTTACAGTCAGTGTCGGTGCAAGTCCGCAGGCACCAAGACAGGAGACTGTCTCAACGGTAAACATCATATCATCTGTAGTATGCTTCTTATGACTCAGTCCAAGCTCCTTCAGCATTGCTTCCTTTACAGGCATGGACTTACGTACATGACAGGCAGTACCGTCACATACCTTGATGATGTACTTGCCCTTCGGCTCAAAGGAAAAGTTCTCATAGAAAGTAGCTACACTGTACGCCTTCGCTTCTTTTACACCAATCTGTTCCGCAACATAAGTAAGAAGCTCTCCCGGAAGATAACGGTACTCAGCCTGAATATCCTGCATGATCGGAATCAGTGATGCAGCTTTCCGGCCGTAGTGCTCGATGATCTCGTCCGTTTTCCTGTAATACGTCTGGTCTAACATTCGGTTCCCTCCTTGTTTCTCATAGATTTTCCACTTGATCAACCTGTTCCACTACAGGTTAATGCTTTAACACTCTGTCAGTGCCTCATTTACGTGCCTATCATTATATTGCACTATTTTCGTGCTTTTAATTATAACTTATATCGTCATTTTTCACAAGATATTTTTTCGTTTTTTTCAGAATATATTAGAAAGTTTACAACGTCTTACTGGTTTTGCATCTATTTTTTATAATAAATGTGCATTTTTTAACATTCATGACAATAAAGAAACAAATATTCTTTTTTTGTTTCTGCTAAAAAAACATTTCCTATTGTTGATTTTATTTCTCAATTACTATAAGATGAATAAAAAGTGCGTGGAAAACATTTTAATCATTTTTTGAAAAGGAGAACATTTATGCGAAATCTCGACACACCAGTTAAACAGATCCGGCGAAAAATTTTTACAGAAATTGCAAAGATCGGATTTGAATCCACGGACGAATCCCTTATCCACGATATCGAATCCATTCCTTACAATATTGTAGAAGAACGTGCGAAATACCGCGAGAGCATCTATCGTGAAAGAGCTGTTGCAAGTGAACGTGTCCGTCTGGCCATGGGACTTTCCCTCCGCCCGGAGAACCGTTCTGTACATCTTACTGATGGCGTAAAAGCCAGCAATATTGATGAAAAATATTATGAACCACCTCTTATGCAGGTGATTCCTTCCGCATGTTCCGCATGCGAATCCAACAAATACGAAGTCAGCAACATGTGCCGCGGCTGTGTTGCACATCCCTGTTTACTCACCTGCCCCAAAGGCGCCATTTCCATGGTAAACGGAAAATCCTTCATCGACCAGGACAAATGCATTCACTGCGGAAGATGCAAAGCTGTCTGTCCCTACGACGCCATCGCCCATAAAGAACGTCCCTGCGAACGCGCCTGCGGTGTAAAAGCCATCGAAAGCGATGAACAGGGACGCGCTTCCATCAACCAGGATAAATGTGTATCCTGCGGTATGTGTATGGTCAGCTGCCCATTCGGTGCCATCTCTGATAAATCCCAGATTTTCCAGCTGGCACATGCCCTCCGTGAGGGAACTGAGATTATTGCAGAAATTGCACCAGCTTACATCAATCAGTTCGGTGAAGATGTAACTCCCGGTAAATTCCGCTCTGCTTTAACTCAGCTTGGATTTTCCAATATTTATGAAGTAGCACTCGGCGCAGACATCGGCTGTATTTCCGAGGCCCATCATTATGCAAAAGAAGTAGCCACCGGCAATCTCCCGTTCCTGCTTACCTCCTGCTGTCCGTCATGGTCTGTAATGGCGAAGAAATACTTCCCGGCTATGATTGACAACATCTCACAGGAACTGACCCCGATGGTGGCAACTGCCCGCATTGTAAAAAAAGAACATCCCAATGCGAAAGTAGTATTCATCGGACCATGCGCCTCCAAGAAACTGGAAGCCATGCGCCATTCCGTAAGAAGTGATGTGGATTTTGTTATCACTTTCGAAGAACTTTGGGGATTGTTCGATGCCAAAGATATCATTCCATCTGCATGCGAGGATATTCCGGAAGAAACCCAGGCCGCAACCGCCGCAGGACGAGGATACGCCATCGCCGGCGGCGTAGCTGGTGCCATTGAAGCCTGTCTGAAGGAATATTATCCTGATGTCCCCGTCCACATCGAACACGCTGAAAGCCTCGCTGAGTGCAAAAAAGTTCTCACTCTGGCCAAAGCCGGCAAGATCAAAAACTGCATGATCGAAGGAATGGCCTGTCCGGGAGGCTGCATCGGCGGTGCAGGAACCAATGCCGGCTTCGCAAAAACCTCCAAAGCACTCAAGAAATATGTAGATGGCTCAGACCCTAAGATTCCATCTCAGGAACTTGAAAATCTGGAATTGAATTAATTAATCTTTGACACAAAAAGATGTGCGCCTGTTTTTATTCAGACGCACATCTCCATTTCATCATTTCTCCACAGCCTCTGTGCTCTCCGGCCAGGTATATTCCTCACCTTTCAGATTTGCCAGAAGGCTTCTAAGCTTATATCCATAGCTTCTCCCGGCGGCCCATCCACCGCCGTAAGGATTCTCCTGAATCCCAAGCCATTCCACATAAGGTGCACTCTCCCGGGTCACATACTGAAAACGGTTATCCACACAGACCTGATTCAGTTCATCCGAAGACGCATAAGCCTTCAGATGCTGTACCTGAGCCCGAATCCCGGTCCTGACATCCGGAAAGGAATTTCCGGCAACACCGCCGCCGGTAGTCCCAAGTCCGGAAAAATTAAACTGCCCGGCACTGGCATCTCCGCCAAACTGAAGCCAACCGGTCTCAAGCATCGCCTGCTCAAAAACAACCTCCCCACGGACACCCTCCGCATCCGCTTCCTCTGTCACAATTGTGCAAAACGTATCAATGTCCGGTGCGCCACCCTCTGTCAGGATACCGGAAGGATATTCCACATTCTGCGCCTCATACTGCGCCACCATATCCTCCCCAGTCACTGTGGTACACCCCATGATCGTATAATATCCGTAAGTATTATCTGTGGAATCATCCACAAAACTATCTGCATCACTCTCTCCGGATGGCTGGGGCTTGGAGATCTGTCCCTCCATGGAATGATCCGCTTCTTCTGCAAAAACACCCACAGGCGTTCCGAATACCAGAACGCCTGCAAGCATCATCATCCGTAAACAAAAACTATTTCGGAATCTGTACATATATCAATAATCAATCCTTTATTACTGCGCTTTTCTCATTGCTGCTTCAACTACGTGTCCTACAAGAACAGAAGTTGTAACACTTCCTACTCCGCCAGGAACCGGTGTGATCGCATCAACGATTGGCTCAACTGCCGCATAATCAACATCACCACAAAGCTTACCCTCTGCATTGACATTGATACCAACATCGATAATGGTCTGTCCCTCTCTGACATAATCAGCGCCGACAACACCAGCACGACCAGCTGCAACGATGACGATATCCGCCTCTTTTGCAACAGACGGCATATCAACGGTTCTTGTATGGCAGATCGTTACTGTCGCATTTTTCTTAACAAGCATCATGGCAGCCGGTTTACCAACTACAAGACTTCTTCCGATAACAACCGCTTTTTTGCCTGTGCAGTCGATTCCATAGTGATCAAGGATCTCCATGCATGCCTGCGGTGTACATGGCGGGAATCCGATCTTCTTGCCTGTAAATACACCAGACATGGAAAGATCTGTCATACAGTCAACATCCTTCTCTGCTGCAAGTGCATTCTCGATCACTGCCTGATCCAGATGTTTTGGCAGCGGACGGAACAGAAGAACTCCATGGATCTTGTCATCTTTGTTTACTTTATCGATGGTTGCAAGAAGCTCATCCTGGGAAACATCCTCCGGAAGAAGAATTTTCTCACATGCAACACCAAGAGTCTCACAGCGCTTTGTAGCACCTCTCTCATAGGAAATATCGCTTGGATTCTCACCAACACGGATAATGCAAAGTGTAGGATCTACACCTTTTGCCTGAAGCTCTGCAACGTTCGCTTTGATCTTTTCATTGAGAGCCGCTGTTACTTCTTTACCTAATAACTGCTTTGCCATTTGTCTGGTTCCTCCTATTTCAGTCTTCCGAGAACACTGTCAAATGTCTCGTCTGCGATCTTTGTATATTTCTCAAGCATAGCGTCTGCTTTTTTGTTTAATTCCTCTGCATACGCACGGTCAGCCATAGATTTTGTGTTAATGTACACATTCAGGCTTGCTCCCTTAAGAGCTGCTTTGCAGAATGCAGCACCTACACCAGCATCACTAATTGCAAGCTTAGAACCTTTTGCTCCGAACTCAACGATAAGTTCAATAGCCTCGCAGCATTTCTCCATGATCTCCATAGGAACAGAGCATGCTTCCTTGAGGGCAGCTTCCATTACTCGAGCCTTCTCAGCCTTCTCTTCTTCGGTCTCTCTCGGCATTCCGTAAGCCTTGGAAAGAGGCTCAAAAACTTCCGCATCTCTCTCAATCAGATGAAGGAAATCTTTCTGAAGCTGATCACATTTCTTTTTCAGCTCCCACATTTCATCTTCTACATCTGCATATTTTTTCTTACCGACAGTAAGGCTTCCAACCATATTTCCAAGAGCTGTACCAACAGCAGCTACAAGGGCAGATGCACCGCCGCCGCCTGGAACCGGTGCCTTGGAGCTTAATACCTCGACAAATTCAGTACATGTACTTGTAGAAAATCCCATAGGACTCTCCTCCTTATATTCTTATTTTAGCACTCCTGAGAGCCCATTGGGGGCCTTATAAAAAGCCCCCTCCGGTTGTTTCATATCCTATATTGTGATTAGAAGAGACCTGTGATCTTTCCGGTCTCATCTACATCAATCTTAGTTGCAGCCGGTACTTTCGGGAGACCTGGCATAGTCATGATCTCACCTGTAAGAGCTACGATAAATCCTGCACCAGCAGAGATCTTAAGATTACGTACTGTTACCTCAAAATCTTTCGGCGCACCAAGCTTTGTCTGGTCATCAGTCAGACTGTACTGTGTCTTAGCAACACAGATCGGGCAGTTGCCAAATCCAAGTGTTTCCAGCTGTTTTGCCTGTTTCTGAGCATTTGCTGTAAGAACAACTTTCTTACCACCGTAAACTTTCTGTACGATGTTATTCAGTTTATCCTCGATGGATCCCTCAAGCTCATAAGCATATGTGAAGTCATTCGGCTCCTCAACAAGACGGATTACTTCCTCAGCAAGCTTCATGCCGCCTTCGCCGCCTTTTGCCCATACCTCGGAAAGTGCAACGTTAACGCCAAGCTCTTTACATTTTGCCTCAACCAGGTCAAGCTCTGCCTTGGTATCGGTCGGGAATGCATTGATAGCAACTACACATGGAAGTTTGTATACATTTTTGATATTGCTTACATGTTTCAGAAGGTTTGGAAGACCTTTCTCAAGAGCCTCAAGGTTCTCGTTGTTCAGATCTGCCTTCGGAACACCACCGTTGTATTTCAGTGCACGAACAGTAGCTACGATAACAACTGCGCTTGGATGAAGGCCTGCCATACGACACTTGATGTCAAGGAATTTCTCTGCACCAAGGTCAGCACCGAATCCAGCCTCTGTGATAGCATAATCTGCAAGTTTCATAGCCATCTTTGTAGCTGTTACGGAGTTACATCCATGAGCGATGTTTGCGAATGGTCCGCCGTGTACGATTGCAGGAACATGCTCCAGTGTCTGTACAAGGTTTGGTTTCAGGGCATCTTTCAGAAGTGCTGTCATAGCACCCTCTGCATGAAGATCACCAGCTGTTACCGGTTTCTGCTCGGAAACTTTACCATAGGTATATCCGATGATGATTCTGGAAAGTCTCTCTTTCAGGTCTTTGATGTCACTTGCGAGGCAAAGAACTGCCATGATCTCAGATGCAACTGTGATGTCGTATCCGTCTTCACGAGGCATACCGTTTGTTCTTCCGCCAAGACCATCTACTACATTACGAAGCTGACGGTCGTTCATGTCCACGCAACGTCTCCATGTGATCTTTCTCGGGTCAATGTTCAGGTCATTACCCTGGAAGATATGGTTGTCGATCATTGCTGCAAGAAGGTTGTTTGCCGCACCGATCGCATGGAAGTCACCGGTAAAGTGAAGGTTGATATCCTCCATCGGAACTACCTGTGCATAACCGCCGCCTGCTGCACCACCTTTTACACCGAATACCGGTCCGAGGGATGGCTCACGAAGAGCTACCATTACTTTTTTGCCCATTTTCTGCATTGCATCTGCAAGACCAACGGTTGTTGTTGTTTTTCCCTCTCCTGCAGGTGTCGGGTTGATAGCTGTTACGAGGATCAGCTTACCATCTTTCTTGTCACTCTCTTTTAACAGATTGTAATCAATTTTTGCTTTGTACTTACCGTACTGCTCCAGATATTTGTCGTCAATACCTGCCTTCTCTGCAATCTGTGTGATTGGAAGCATTTCGCACTCCTGTGCAATTTCGATGTCACTTTTAAATCCCATAATGTTACCTCCCTTTAGGTATTTTTACAGTTTTTAATCCCTTAAAACTGCATCTCTATAAAAACAGGTCCCATCCTGTTCTTAACTATTTTTCATTTTTAAAGACATTTCAGAAATGCCTTTAAAGACCCAATGATAACGTCTCCCATAACGGCCATATCCTCAGCCGCAAAGGAAACCGGAAAATTATCAGAAAACAAGATCTGTGAGGACGGCGGAAATTCATCATCCCCCTCCCAGAGGATCATCTGAACTACATATCCTGGAAAGATCTCCACCTGGTATGCAATATCTCCATGATCCACGGGAACCGCATGGATGTGTTCCATGATTTCCTTGAAATCCTTAAGTCTGTTTCCGTATGTGAAAGCCAGGCGTTTGATGCACCTGCCATCAAACTGACGGAGATAAACCTCTCCCCAGGGCATTTCCCTGTATGTTTTAAACCTTCCGCTTCCCTGAGATACATTCCCGTTCAGCAGAAAACGGATAGCAAGGATCTTTGCATAATGCATTTCCTCAAGAGGATAAAATCCCGCATCGTCTTCTTCATGAGTTACCTGAAAATCCGGCCAGGAAATATAATAAACGCTTTCCAGGAATTTCAGAGTCAGTACTTTCTTCTCTTCGTCATAAGGAAGTGAAAGACGTCCGGCAATTTCTGCCGGGTCTGCCTTACTGAACTCCTCTATATAATGCTCCCAGGGCATTCTTTCCTTGCTGTCTTTTTCATAATTCAAGTCATTTATACTAAAAGCCATGTTTTACCTCTGCTGTTTTAGTCTGCTTTATCTCTTCTGCTGTTCTTCCATAACAGACGGAAACAGATTTGTGTCCGTATGTGGAATAAAGCATGCACCTACAAACTCATCCATATAAGTCGGAACTGTAGAAAGCTCCAGATAAGTCATATTGGATGCAAGTTCGTATGTCTTTTTCTCTGCCGGTGTGGAATGAAGCATCAGATAAGCACCTGTAAGAGAAGAGTTACCAATATAGTGGAATTTCTCAAGAGGAATATCCGGGAACATTCCGATATGCACTGCATTAGACATATTGATCCCGCTTCCGATTCCACCGGCAACATATACGTCATCGATCATGGAAACATCGAAATCAAGAGAATTCAGCATAGTACGGATTGCAGAGAAAATAGCGCCTTTGGCACGGATAAAATTATCAATATCTACTTCTGTGATCTCAACATCCTTGGCAGAACCGGCTTCCTCTTCAAACGCGATCACATAGCTTCCCATGCCATAATGATCGTGACGGATTCTTTTGCCTTCACGAACAAATTTGCCCTTCGGATTGATGATTCCTGTCATAAAAAGTTCACTGATCACATCAATGATACCGGAACCGCAAAGTCCTACCGGTTTGGTTCCAGGTTCGCCTACAACCTTATATGTCGGTTCCATAGTTTCTTTATCAATGGTACATGCCTCAATAGCACCGTCTGTAGCACGCATACCGCAGCTGATATCTCCACCCTCAAAGGCAGGACCTGCGGAACATGCACAGCTCATCATAAAATCGGAATTACCGAACACAAGCTCTCCGTTAGTACCAAGGTCGATAAACAGAGAAAATTCCGGTCTGTTCCAGATCATACTTACCAGTGTACCGGCAGTGATATCTCCACCTACATAGCTTCCGATATTCGGAGCCATGATAATATGTGCATCCGGATTGATCTCAATTCCCACATCGGATGCAAATAAGGAATTTGTTTTGAAAAATGTAGGAATATACGGCTCCATGCGAAGCGGATCCGCATTGATCCCTGCAAACAGATGATTCATGGTTGTATTGGAAGCAACACACATCCGGTAGATCTGTTCCTCCGGGAAGTGAATGCTTCTGCACATCTCGTGGATCATCGGATTGATGGTCTCTTTGATCACTGCATCCTGAAGCTTCTTTTTTCCTCCAGGTTTCTGAGATTCAATAATACGGTTGATAACATCCGCACCAAAACGGATCTGTCCGTTTCCGGAAGAGCTTTTGGCCAGGATCTCTCCGCTTTCCATATTGATCAGAACTGCAGAAACTGTTGTGGTACCGATATCTACGGCAAGACCACCGATCACAACATCTTCTTTACTGTCAAAAATATCGTATACAAACATGTCGTTCGGTGTTGTACGAACCACACATTTCACTGAAAATTTACTGTTTCGAAGTACATCCGGAAGTTTTTTCAGCACGGAATAGGGAATTCTGATATGTTTAAGATTCATATATTTCCGCAGTGCCCGTGTCAGTCTCTCATTATCCGGCATGGTATCATCCAGAGATGGTTCCTCCATGTGTACTTCTATAACATCAAGACTGTTTGTAAGTTCTATGCCAGCCATCTCAACTTCATGCTTGGCATTTTCAAAAATAGCAATTTCTTCTTTTGAGCTTAAATCAGCCACTTTCATTCGGCTCTTATATGCGGATGCAATATCCGGAACAAGAACCTCCACATCTGCACTGATCTTGCTCATACAGGCCAGACGCCAGCCTGCGCCATATTCTTCATCCGAAATATGAAGAGTTTTCTTTGAGTCCAGTTCTCCGCTTTTTAACTGTACCCGACATTTTCCACAGGCTCCGTTTCCGGAACATGGTGCATCGATAGCCACATTGGCGCCACGAGCAACCTCCAGTAAATTATCCCCCGCATTGGCAAATGCTTCTACCGTACTGCCATTTTCAAAAGCAAAAGTCACCTTAAACATTCGGCAACCACCTTTCTCGCCTCGTAAAAGTTATTCGTCTTCCACCTGTGGCGTTGGGAGTTAGACTAAACTATATTAGTAAAAAAGAGGCTGAAGGCCGAAGCCCCCAGCCTCTGAAACAGCGCTCCTGTTTTGTTCACACGCCAAATTAGATCTCAAGGTAAGAATCTGCGTAAAGTGTGTTACCCTTGAATACGTCACAGGATTTGATTGTCTCCATAAGACGAAGGTCGTTAGGGTTAACGATTGCAGATGTAAGACCATTCATCATAGCCATAGCTACAAGAGCAGAGTCCATGATCGGACGGATATGTTTTGGCATACCGTTACTGTTGTTGGAAAGACCGCCAGTGGAGTTCAGACCCATCTCGGAGAACATCTTGATTGCCTCAAGAACTTCCATCTGTTTGTCCTGCATTCCTTTTACAACAAGGAAAAGCGGATCAAACCAGAGATCCTCTGCTTCCATACCAAGGCCAAGACCTCTCTCAAGCATGTTCTGGCAATGCATCATACGCTCGTCATTGTCTGATGCAACCATACCGGAAGAGCAAAGTGCGATACAGATCGCATCGTTAGCTGCTGCAAGGTCGATATTGGAAATTCTGTCTCCAGCATCTGCAGAGTTTACGATCGGTTTACCTTTGCTTCTGTTGTATACGGAAATACCAGCCTCAATAGCTTTCTGGTTTGTAGTATCCAGAGCAAGCGGAACATTGTCAAACTCAGACTGAAGGAGCTGTACTGCCCATTTCATAAGGTCCTCGCCATCGTTCTCAGCAGGTCCGATGTTTACGTCAAGATATGTAGCGCCTGCATCAAGCTGCTGTTTTGCTCTTTTGATGATCGGCTCAGGATCTCTCTCAGTAAATGCTTTATTTACTGCCGGTGCTGTTGTTGAAAGTCTCTCCCCAATTGTTACAAATTTTGCCATACTCGTGTTCTCCTTTACATATTAGTAGGATATGGCTGTGCAGCAAACCTGCACAGCCGTTTATAACTGCCGGCGATATTGCCGGACAGCTGATTTCTTAAACCTTAAGTTTATGCATCAAGGTCTTTTAAGAATTTCACAAGCTGTACTGCTTCTCTTGGTCCTACGATGATCTCCCATCCAGGAAGCTTAGCCTCAAGATCGCCCTTAAGAACTGCTACTTTACCAGGAATAACCAGTCTTCTGCATTTAACCTTCGGCTCAACATTCTCTTTGATATACTCGGAGATGCTGTTTCCGGAGAATTTACCTGCTGCCCAGGATGTAAGTACGGAAAGTCCGCCTGCATCATTGATCACCAGGTTAAGCGGAACACCGGAACGCTCCAGCTCGCCAGATACTACGAAATATGTAAGAGCAAAGTCTACTGTTGTTACAACGAGAGAATTCTCGTCTGCTCCGTTCAGAGGATAAATGCCCGGTTCTACCTTCATTGGCTTCTGCGGGTCTGTAAATACGTTCTGACGAAGACCGAACAGCGGAAGTGCCTCTGCATATGTCATCTGCTCCATAACGATGATAGAACCATATTTCATAGTAAACATGGAAGCAAGTGCTGCCTGTAAATGTTTGTCACCCTTCGCTAGTTTAACAAGGTTAACGATAGAAGGATAACCAAATGTTCTGTCCTGATTCTTAAGAGCTGCACGACGAACCTGTACAGTATTTGCAAAGGTCTCTTTGATGTCAGCTCCTGTTGTATCAAGTACGAGATTCTTGTTGCCAAGTTTCTCAATAGCTGCTGTAGTATCATATAACTCATTGATGTCCTTACCGGATACACCGAGAACTACTCCTGCATCTGTAGCAACCTTGCTCATTGCCTCGTAGTTGGAAGCGTTTGCTCCGTTAAGAACCGGTTTGCCGTCCTTACATACTTCAAGGGCAGCTTTTGCGATCTCAGGATCTGTACAGCCAAGGATCAGTGTTCTTCCAAGACCTTTAGCCTTCTCTACAAGTGCTGTAAATTTTGCAGCATCTGCATTCTCATCGCAGTTTACATACACAAGCTCTACATGCATTCTCTCACCGATACGATCATAGTCAACGTGTGGGATCTCTGCAAGTTTTGCTTCTACTTCTTCATCACTCATGCATGTGCAAAGTGATACGGCATATCTTGTTTTGCTTACAAATGTCTTCTCATGTCTGAAAAGAACAGTCTCTCCACCAAGTGTAAACTCTCCATCGCCTGTTCCGATCTTGATAGTTTTCATTGGCGGTGCAGTTGCCTCAGAAAGAGATGCTAATGCATCCTCGGACATATGAGGACACTGCTCAATTTTCATAGCGCCCTGTGCAACTTTCATAGAGAAAGCCATACATGTAGGGCATCCACATTCCTTACAGTTTTTCTTTGGTGTTAATTTAAAGATCTGAATACCATTCAGTGCCATAGCTCTTTATCCTCCTATTTATTACGCAAGTGCTTTGATCAGCTTGGAAATTGTCTTAACAGATTCCGGATGTCTTAAGATAACTGCATCAGAACCAGCTGCAAGATCAGCTGCTGCTGTCTCAACTTCCATGTCGATTCCACGCTCGTCCTGTGGTCCCCATGCCGGCATGTCTGCTTCAGAAGCCATTGCCTCTTTAACATTCCATGTCTCAGCGGATACAGGTGTAATAATAGGCATCTGCAGCATGTTATCATTCTGGCCTAAAGCGGCACCTTTGATACGGTCCATAGTGGATACTACGTACTCATATCCATAACCAACTGCTGCACTACCGATATTCATAACGATCTTCTTTGCATCTACACCAAGCTGTGTAGTAACAACGTTAAGCTGTTTAGCAAGGTTGATATCAACGGCAGACTCAGCGCCTACGATCTGATTGTAAGCAAGACCTGCTGCTGCACCGATCGCTTTGTAGTTCTCCTCTTTCTCGGAAAGGATCAGTGCATTTCTGCCCTGAAGAGCCTCTGCAACCTTCGGAAGGAGCTCTGCATCCTTCTCAACATTCTTGCAGCCCTCTACAACCAGTGGACAGTCAACTGCATCTGCAACTTCTTTAACAACTGCGATCAGCTCATCGATAGATTTGTTAACACCGTTCGGGTCGCCGCCCTCAAGAATAAGTGCAACAAAGTCAGCACCCTCCATAGCTGCAGCCTTCTTAGCAATGTCAGCCATTGTAGTAGCGCCTTCATAGTAAGCTTTGATACCTTCAGATACGCCCTCAAGACCCATATCAGAGATCTCTACACCGATCTTCGGGCAGTTCTCTGACTCTGCGTCAAAGGAATAAAATGGGAATGTACAATCCCCACCAATTGTCACAGTCTTATCTCCGCTTCCGATTGTGACAGCATTAATCTTTGCATTGAACTTTTGTGGTTTCTGATTAAACGGCATTTTTCGTTAGCCTCCTTAAAAATAATAATTAAAAACTACAGAGCTTCTTATATTATACTACATAGCACCAGTTATTGGCAAGATGCAGCACTACATTTCTGTTAAAAAATCAACAAACTTTTTAACAGTTTACAGGAGAAAGGATGTCCGCACATCCTTTCTCCTGGATAAATTACATCATTGGATCAAGTCCGAGAGCCGGATGTCCTTTTTCTGTAAGGAATGCAACCAGTGTCTCTGGATCTTCTGCGATCGTCTCATCACCGATCATGTCTGTAAAGTTATCGATTCCGTAAAGCTCTTTTGCAGTCTTATTAAGTCTGTCAGCTACGAATTCTTTCAGCTCTTTCGGCATCCATACGATACGCTCGATACCGCCCTCAGCCTTCATGAACTTCTTGGAGGAAATGAAATGTTTACCATGTCCCATGAATCCAGGTGTCTGAACTCCACCACCTGTCATGGATGCCATCTCAGGGAATGTCATTCCAAGTGGTGTCATACCTGCATACTCACGGTTAGCAATAACAACACCGTTGGAGAATGGCTCGATACCACAGATACACTCGAAGCATCCGCAGGAAGTCATCGGATCCTGCATGATGGAGTACAGTGTAACATGCTCCAGAGCACCCTGGGAGAATTTCTGAACTGCCTCATCAACGTCCTCATAAGAACCAAGATTCTCATCGATCGGACGCTCTTTTGTAATGATCTGGCAAGGACCAGCCGGGTCAAGCTGATGTGTAGCTTTTGCATCCAGCCATGAAACCGCACCGCAAAGACCAAGTCTCTCAGGTGTTACTACACATACGTGGCTTGGTGCGAATGCCTGGCAAAGGATACAGCTGTAATATACGTCAACAGACTCATCTGTCAGAGTATCAAGACGCTCATCACGTTTGTCAAAGATCGGAATTGCAACCTCATGACGGATTCTTGTACACTCAGCAGGATCTGTATAGATAACAACCTCACATTTATCAACAACTGCATCGAACTCATTTTTAACAGATGCATAAAGAACTTCACCGATATGTTTGATTCTGAATCCTGCATTAAATGCGTCAATGCTGATACGAATACGCTGCATATCACGCTGTCCTGTATGGTATACACCCTCGATACAGTTGATGTAGTTGTGGAATTTACGCTCGATAACCGGCTCAAAGTCAGGCTGCATATTCTTACCTGCAACTTTAACAACATATGCAATGCTGTTCTTGCTGCCGAATTCCATCTCATCTACTTCAGGTCCGATTACTGTGATCTTGTGATCCTCGATCTCAGAAGCATCGCAGGTATGTACAAGCTCTGCACAGTCTACACGGGAGCCATCGAACTCAACCTGCATATCTTTACGACGGATGATCTCACCCTCGAATGCAGATGCGAAAGCAACCGGAATATCAATATTTGTGATCTTGATCTTAATATCACGCGCCTCAAGAGAAGTAGCGTTAAATTTACTTACGTCCTCCTGAACGATAAGGCTCTTCGGTACACGGAAGATATTCTCTGTCTCATTTGTAACAACCGGGAATCCAAGTGCGATAGCGCCTGCACCGCATGCTACGATCACATCATCCAGAGGTTTGAATGCGTTAACAAATGCCGGTACACGATCCATTGTGTATTTCATAAGTGTTCCTGCATCTCCAGGTGTTACGTTACCGAAGATCAGAGCTGCACGGATCGCAACAGAAACTACATGAACAACAGATGTAACATCTTTTCCAAGAGGAATAACACGAACGTTGGCACCTGTCTTCATTCCGGCTTCTGCAACCTGATCAATGATTCCGCCAACAAGTGTTACCAGGATACCCTGTGCCTGATAGCTCTTTACAAGAGCAACACCCTCTTCTGTAGTAGGAGCAGCACCAAGGATAACAGCAACGCCTGGGATATCGCCTGTTACAAGCGGTACACCGAGCTCACGGATAACAGCATCACCAAGATGTCCATAGCATGGCTCTTCGTAAGGAGTTGCTCCGTCGATATATTTCAGAACCTCGATGAACTCTGCGCAGAGTGCTGTAGCAACACCGGACATGAATGCATCGTTCAGTCTTTTCTCTCTTGTCATAAGTGTTTTTACAACGCCAAGAGCTTCTTTTAATTCTTTTAATGTTGTAACTTTTGTTCCTGTTACAGCATAGTAGCAAGGAAGGCTGTAAGCGGTATTCGGGAAGCTGACAGCTTTGTCTTCGCCATACTGAGCGATCGCGCCGTCAATAGCACCCTCTGTTAAACCATATACAGCATCGTTTCCGCCGAATACTCTATCAAATAAAGTCACTGTAATACCTCCTATTTTTACAGAATTGAATTCTGATCAATTTTGTCTTTGATTTTTCTGATTTCAGCTGTTACAGTTTCACTGAAATCGTAGGGAGATTTCCCCTGACGATCAGCATCTATAACTTCTGTATTGTAGTGGATCATTCCAAGCAGATCCTCTGCCGGGATCTTACTCCGAATAAATTCCTCATCCTCCGGATTTCTTACCTTATTGGCCACGACCTTAACCTGAGAAACTCCCAGATCCTTTGCAAGACGTTTAACATTCTTATATGTCTGTACACTTCTTGCCCCTGGTTCGATCACTACAATAAATTCATCCATGCTCTCCGTGGTGCCCCGGCCCAGATGTTCCAGGCCGGCCTCCATATCCATGATCACCACATCATCTCTGTGGATCACAAGGTTATTGATCACTCTTTTAAGCATCACATGTTCAGGACAGACGCATCCGCCTCCACCTGTTTCCACAGTTCCAAGGACAAGCAGCTTTACGCCATTACAGGTTTTTCCATAAGTATCCGGAATATCGTCTACCTTTGGGTTCAGTTTATAAAACTGATTCTGGCTGTTGGCTCCGGTGCGTTCTTCTATGAGCTTACGCATTTTTGAGATTGGAACAATAGAATCCAAGGTTTCCTCGTCAAATCCAAGGGCAAGACCCAGGTTCGCATCCGGATCCACATCCGCCGCAAGGACTTTTTTTCCCTCATCTGCGTATAGTCTTGCAAGTGTTGCTGCGAAAGTTGTCTTTCCTACTCCGCCTTTACCGGTTACTGCTATTTTCATTTTACGTCTTCCACCTTTTATAACATTTTAAAGATCGCAACGGATTAGATTCCTAATGCTGTTCTCTTCTCTTCAATTCTCTCGATCATAAGATCAACTAATTTCTCGATGTCTGTCTCTACTGTGTAAGCAGCACCTGTCCATTTTCTTGTTCCCTCTGTAAGAAGCTCGCACATTTCTGAAGAACCGGAAACATATGGATCAACACCAAGGAATGTATCAATACCAGTACCAACTACGTAGTTACCGATGGATACAGCTTTTTCAGACATCCACTCAGGAGCACATCCTACTACAGGAAGCTGATTGATCTGAAGTCCTGAATCTTTTGCAAGTTCAGCAGCCAGGATCATCATACGGGAGATATCTACGCAGGATCCCATATGAAGTACTGGTGGGATATCAGCCAGCTCACAGACACGTTTCAGACCTGCACCGCAGAGATCTCTTGCGGATTTGTCCATCAGACCAGCTTTAGCAGCTGCCTGTGCGGAACATCCGGAAGCGATGATAATGATATCATTTGCGATACACTTCTTCATCAGTTCGATATGTGCATAGTCAGGACGGATCTTAGGATTGTTACATCCAACCATAGCAACAGCACCACGGATAACACCGGAAGTGATGCACTCAAGTAATGGTTTGGTTGTTCCTGTTACATCAACCTGAGAGTTTGTAACACCATCAAGAACTTTAACGATCGCTTCTACTGAATAACCAACAGTAGCTTTCTGTTTCAGCTGTGGGATATGTACAAGCTCAGGTTTTCTGTTCTTGAAGTTATCGATAGCCATCTTAACGATTGCTTTTGCATTTTCTCCTGCTGTCTCAGCGTTGAATCTGATAAATTCAGAATCCGGCATCTGAGCGATCGGAGAAGTTGTAACAAATTTAGTATGGAAGCATTTGCTCAGAGGTCCTAATGCAGGGAAGATACACTGAACATCAACTACGATCGCCTCGCAGGCACCTGTCAGCACTACGTTCTCCTGCTGCAGGAAGTTACCAGCCATCGGAACACCACGACGCATAGCTACCTCGTTAGAAGTACAGCACACACCGGAAACGGTGATTCCTTTTGCTCCTACAGATTTTGCATAATCGATCATTTCTTTGCTGTCTGCATACTCACAGATCATCTCAGAAAGACTCGGATCATGTCCGTGTACAACAATGTTTACATTCTCTTCAACCATTACTCCAAGGTTAGCCTCTGTATCAATCGGCTTCGGAGTTCCGAATAATACATCAGAGAACTCTGTTCCCATCATGGAACCGCCCCATCCATCAGCCATACCGCAGCGAAGAGACTGTTTTACAAGTGCCTCCGGAAGAGATGAACATCCCATATGAGACATATGCAGGGAGCTTGCAACCTCACGGTCAATAGCACGTGGTGCGATTTCGTTCTCGATCAGTTTTTCTTTCTGTCCTGCAGGCATTCTGTCAAGGAATCTCTGATATCCGAACGGTTTACCATACTCCATAAGACCGATCTCAGCCATCTCATGAGCCAGATCATAGATATCCTTGCCTTCTGTTTCCACGCCCCACTCTTTAGCGATGCGAAGCAGTTTCTCAGGATCTTTTACCTGATAATTTCCGCCCTCTTTTGCACAGTACAGTGTATGGCAGATCTCACGACCATGATCGGAGTGAGTAGCTGCACCACCGGCTGTAAATTTAAGGAAGTTTCTTCCTACGATACCATGGGCATCACATCCGCAGACTCCTCTTGGAGCCTTCGGTGTAATACGACACGGTCCCATTGCACAGATACGGCAGCAGATACCCTGCTCACCGAATTTACAGTGCGGAGTCTGGTTCTTTGCACGGATCTGCCATGCATCTGCTCCTACCTTTGCACCTGTCTCGAGAAGACGGGCTGTAGCGGCTTCAAATTCCTCCACTGTAGTTAATTTGAATTCACTCATTATAGACCTCCTTTAATAGCACATCTATTTTTATTTTTCTTTTTATAATAAGCCCAGGGCAGGAACCCATCCCCACCCATGGGTTATTCTCTTTTATAAAAAAAGGTTTATATTCCATTATAAACCTAATTTATCGAAAATTTCAAAAGCTGCTTTTCTCATCGGATTATCCTCAGGAAGAGTAACGGTTGGTTTACCATCGCAGTCATATTCATAAACTGCCTCATCCTGTGGTACCACACCGATCAGATCGAGACCCTGATTCCGGATCTCCTCAAGGATTCCTGGATTCAGTTCTGCTTTTGGCGCGCGGTTGATAATAAGACCCACTCTGGAAGGCTTCATATCGCATTCCTTAATAAGTTCTGCGATCCTGCCAACTGCCTGTACACCTCTTCTGGAACAGTCACTCACAAGGATTGCTGTCTCCATGCTCGGAAGGATTCCTCTGCTGATATGTTCCATCCCTGCTTCATTGTCCACAACAATATATGGATAATTCTTCTGGTATTTGGCAAGCTGTGCCTGAAGCAGACCGTTTACAAAGCAATAGCATCCTTTTCCCTGGGTTCTTCCCATTACAAGAAGATCGTAATCATCTTCCTCAGCAAGAGCATCCTCGAAACGTACCTCTGCATAATCTGCCTTGGACATTCCTTTGGGGATCGGGCTTTTCTCTGTCATCTCAGCATGTGCGATCTCCTCACGTACATCGCCAAGAGTTGTATCTACTTCTACACCAAGAACCTCGTTCAGATTTGAATTGGCATCTGCATCTACCGCCAGTACAGGTCCTTTTTTCTTTTCGCAGAGATACTGGATCAGCATTCCGCATAATGTAGTTTTTCCAACGCCGCCTTTTCCGGCGACTGCAATAACATGTGCCATAAAACGGGCACCTCCTGATTCTATATCTGTTATGCCGGCGCATAAGGGAGGTGCCTGATACTGTTCTGGCACCTCCGCATCGTGCCGGAATTCTTATTTATTTCGTTGATGATTAGATAAGTGTACGAAGTCCGGATCTGTCAATGATCTCGGATACGTCTTTCCATTTGTTTAATGCATAAAGATGGATACCGTCAACACCAAGAGCGCGATACTCATCGATCTGTCTGATGGTGTATTCGATTCCTTCTTCTTTGAATCGTTTAACCTTGTCCTCATAGAACATGTCAAATGGTTTACCATCAGCATCTTTAGCGTTAAACGGATTCGGGAACAGCCAGTTTCTGGAGATCAGCCTGCAAAGCTCACTGTCCATTACACAGCCGTTACGTGAAAGAGCCATATTAATGGTAGCTGCCTGATCCAGGATCGGCATTACGCCAACATCTACAGGCATTGTCACTCCAGCCTCGCGGATAGCGTCCAGCCAGTATTTAAACTGTTCCATATCCCAGCAGAGCTGGGTCATGATATAATCAGCACCATTGTCCTGTTTCTGTCTCAAAACAGCAATATCAGCATCCAAGCTTCTGCATGCGATATGGCCTTCCGGTGAACCGGCTACTGCGATCTCGAACTTATCGCCAAATTCATCACGGACAAATTTAACAAGGTCTGTCGCATAATTGAAGTCTCCGCAGGTTGTTGTCTCACCAAGTGGAATATCTCCGCGAAGTGCCAGCATATGGTCAACGCCATCTGCCAGATACTGTTCCAACTGCTGTCTGATTCCTTCTTTTGTGTTCTTGATCACTGTGAAGTGTGTTACAGGAACAGTTCCTGCATTCCTGATCATCTGGCATACTTCCCTGTTGGCACCGACATTTCCGCCGCCGGCACCGTATGTACAGGAAATATACTCCGGTCTATACTTCATGAGATGTTCAATGGTTCCCGGCAGATTTGCCATACCTTTTTCTGTCTTTGGCGGAAAAAGTTCAAAGGAAAGCAGCATTTTTTCTCTCATTGCTTCAGATAATTTCATTGATCGTCCCTCCACGTATTTGTATCAGTCACACTGCAGTTTCACGATGCTGTTTGCAAGATCCACCATAAGGATACTGCCTTCTACCTCGCGCTCATCTCCCATGATATCTCGAAGGATCAATTTATTTCCGTCTACATCGATCCGGCTTACATTCTTAAAGATCACAGAATTATCTTCTTCCTTATATACTGTTGCAAGACACATAATCATTCCTCCAAATAAGTGGCATCATTTAACCACTATGCTGTCAAAACTATTCTGTCGGTTTTTATTTCAACTCTTCCTTAACAAGTGTAAGGGCAAGTCCAAGTCTCATATTGCCTTTCTGAAAATCTGCAACTGCCTCTTTGATCGTCTTCGCAGCTGCATCCATGTTAAGCTTCTTAAGATTGTCAGCCATCTGATCAAGTTCTGCGGCATGATGCTCGTTATGCTGCAGCATGTAGGTAAGAAGTGCTACAGTCTCATTCTTGCAGTCACCGCTCTCGCAGGAACCGCAGTGTCCATCACCGTGTGTATGACAATGGTTATCTCCTTCCGCATGGCTGTGTGTATGGCTGTGAGTCACACCGTCCTCATGGGTGTGCTCATGTGTATGTTCATGGCTGTCTGCATGTCCATGCTGAACAAGATTGCCATTCTCATCTTTGATTAAATGCATAAATACCCCTTTCCTGTATCCGCTGGGCGGACACTCTCATGACAAGAATTTATCAATTAAATTTATTATACATCTTTTCACTGTTATTATCAAGAAAATAATTATAAAATATAGCCAAAATTATATGCTGTTTTTCCTATTTTTCCAAAAACTTTGACAGTAAATTAACTCGATTGTTTCATTTTTAACGAAGTTAGTCTCTTCAAACCACAACTTATTACCCAGTCTGCGCGTCTGTCCAACTCTAAGCTTTATCACTTTTGTAATATAATTGATGTGATTCTTTCATATTTTTGTGCTATAATAGCAAAAGCATGGAAAGCAGAACATACAAGGAGGAATTATTTTGAAAGAAACTGTTTTTCTGAACAACGACAGAGAAATGCCTCTTCTGGGGCTTGGCGTATACAAGTTGCCCGATGACGTACAGGCCGAAGCAGCAGTCACTTCTGCTATTTCCGCCGGCTACCGCATGATCGATACCGCTTCTGTTTATAAAAATGAAGAAAGCGTTGGACGTGCCATTGCCAAATGCGGAGTTCCCAGAAAGGATCTTTTCATCACCAGCAAGATCTGGAACAATGCGCAGCGTCTCGGCGATGTCCAGGGAGCTTTTTCCCGTAGTCTCGACCGTCTGAAAGTCAGTTATGTAGATCTCTATCTGATACACTGGCCGGTTCCCGGCTGCTATTTGAGCACCTGGAAAGAGTTGGAATCCATTCTGGAATCTGGACGTGCTTTAAGTATCGGTGTCAGTAATTTTGATATCCGGCATCTGGAAGAGCTTCGTAAGATATCCGGGGTTATTCCTGCTGTAAACCAGATCGAGTGCCATCCTTTGTGTTACCCTGCTGAACTGATCGAATACTGCAAGGCTTTCGGTATTCAGGTACAGGCTTATGCTCCTCTGGCAAGAGGTGCATATTTTGATAATGATGTAATGTGTGTTCTGGGGACCAAATATGCCAGGACTCCTGCACAGATCGGGCTTCGCTGGGCAATACAGAAGGGAATTTCTGTCATTCCGAAATCCATCAACCCGGAACGAATCCGCAGCAATGGAAACATCTTTGACTTCAATATCGAGGATGAAGATATGGCGATCATCGATACACTGAACGAAGATCTGCATACTTCTCATGTTCCAGAAGATCTCCGTGATATTCAGTTTTAATTTCCATAATAACGCAAAAAAGATATCTGTCAGAGCATAAGTGATCTTCTGGCAGATATCTTTTTATTTTTTCTTTTCAGTTGATACGGCGATCCTGTTATTCCCAGCTTAGCATTTCACATATCTGAAACCCGGAAATATTTAACTGATCCGCTCACGCATTTTCCCACGGGAGCATGGGCGTTTCCACTTTTTTATCACGCAGCATCAGGTCCATTACTGCTTCCGCTGCTGATTTTCCTTCAAACAGTACGCGGTTCACTTCCGTTATGATAGGCATCTCCACCTCATATTTCTCCGCAAGCTCTCTTGCAGCTCTTGCAGAATAAACACCTTCCACAACCATCTGCACTTCTTTCATAGCTTCTTCCATCGTATATCCCTGGCCGATCAGATATCCGGCCTTTCGATTACGGCTATGCTTACTTGCACAAGTCACGATCAGGTCGCCAATCCCGGACAGGCCGTAAAAGGTTTCCATCTGCGCCCCCATTTTTTTACCAAGTCTTCCTATTTCCGTGATTCCCCTGGTGATCAGTGCCGCCTTGGTATTATCTCCATATCCAAGGCCGTCGGCAGTACCTGCTGCCAGTGCGATCACATTTTTCAGTGCTCCGCCAAGTTCCACCCCAAGGATATCCGGTGTTGTATACACGCGGAACACAGGGCTCATAAAAATGCTCTGAAGGTATTCCGCAGTTTCCTGTGTATGTGCGCTGATCACACAGGTTGTAGGAAGTCCGCGTCCTACTTCTTCCGCATGGCTTGGACCGGAAAGTACAGCTACATTACCCTGCGGGATTTCTTCTTCGATCACCTCGCTGAGTGTTTTCAGTGTCTTTTCCTCAATACCTTTTGCAACATTGACGATCTTCTGATCCTTGCAGACAAACGGTGCCATCTTGTGTGCAGTACTCCGGATATACGGGGAAGCTACTGCCAGAACTGTCACATCCACGTCCTTAAGTGCACGCTCCATATCCGTCAGGACATCGATCTCATCCGGAAGCCGTACCCCCGGAAGCCTGTCAGGATTTTCTCTTTTTTCCCGGAGTTTCCGGGCATTCTCCGGTCTTGCTGACCAAAGAAGGACTTCATGGCCATTATTATGCAACAGGAGTGCCAGGGCTAATCCCCAGCTTCCCGAACCCAGTACGCTGATTTTTGCCATAAATCTTACCTCTTATTTTTTATTCTTACTGCTTAAAAACACCTTATTCTCTGTTCCATGAAACAGTCTTACAATGTTTGCCCTGTGTCTGTAGAACGCCATTGCTGTAAGAACTGCCATCACAATATAAAGCTCAACGGTATGCGGCTGATCCATCCCATATTTTCCCATATGCCCAAAAGCAAGGACCAGGATAAAAGCCACCGCATATGCACTGAGAGAGCAAAGCGATACATAATGAGTTGTAAAGAACAGCGCAAAAAAGACAACTGCACATACAATAAATATCCGCCAGTCAAAAGCAATGATCATGCCCACAGAAGCAGCAATTCCCTTTCCGCCACGAAATTCCATAGAAATCGGAAAATTGTGTCCAAGGATACATCCTAATGCCGCATAAAGGATAAGAAGCGGAAGGATACCATTCATGGAATTTCCATAAACCATTCTCACGATCGCAATAGCCAGTACACACTTCAGGCAGTCTCCCAGCAGGGTGATCGCTCCCGCCTTCTTTCCAAAGGTCCGGAAGGCATTCGTAGTACCAGCATTCCCGCTGCCATGCTTTCTGATATCTGTCTTGTGGATTTTTCCAATAATATAGCCTGTCTGAAAAAGCCCGCATGCATAACCGATAACAAGACAAATAATACGTTCCATACTTTTATTCCTTTTCCCCGCGCTCGCGGATGATAAATTTCAGAGAAGTTCCAGAAAATCCAAAAGCATCTCTGATCTTGTTCTCCAGATATCTTACATAGGAAAAATGCATCAGTTCCTTGTCATTGACAAAGATAACAAATGTCGGCGGTTTTACCGCAACCTGTGTCATATAGAAGATCTTCAGTCTTCTTCCTCTGTCAGACGGCGGCTGCTGAAGAGCGACTGCCTCAGAAAGGATCTCATTAAGAACACCTGTCTGGATACGGAGTGTCTGATTTTCGATAACTGTATCGATATTCTCGAAAAGCTTCGGAAGTCTCTGACCTGTTTTTGCAGAGATAAAGATGATCTGCGCGTATGGCATAAAGGAAAGGATCTGACGGATCTTTTCCGTATGCTTGTAGATGGTCTTGTCATTTTTCTCAATGGCATCCCATTTATTTACCGCTACGATAATACCCTTTCCTCTGTCATGAGCGATTCCTGCGATCTTAGCATCCTGCTCGGTAACACCCTCGGAGGCATCGATCACAACTACAACCACATCTGCGCGCTCTACAGCCGTCACAGTACGGATAACACTGTAGCGCTCGATCTCTTCTTTTACCTTACCCTTGCGTCGAAGTCCTGCGGTATCGATAAAAATATAATCTTTTTTGTTCCAGGTAACCTTTGTGTCAATAGCATCACGTGTGGTTCCTGCAATATTGGATACGATCACACGCTCCTCTCCAAGAAGCTTATTGATCAGAGAAGATTTTCCCACGTTCGGCTTTCCTACAATGGCGATCTTCGGAATATCATCCTGATCTTCCTCTTCACTCTTATCCGGGAACTCTTTGATCACCTCATCCAGCATGTCTCCAAGGCCTTGTCTGTTAGCTGCGGAAATCGGGATCGGTTCTCCGATTCCAAGATTGTAAAACTCATATACATCCATCATATATTTCTGGTGGCTGTCTACCTTGTTAACTACAAGACGTACCGGCTTGCCGCTGCGGCGGAGCATGTCTGCCACCTTGGCATCGGAATCCACAAGGCCCTGACGGACGTCTGTGATAAAAATAATCACGTCTGCCGTATCAATGGCGATCTGTGCCTGCTCTCTCATTCTGGAGAGGATGATATCGCTGCTGTCCGGCTCAATTCCACCTGTATCGATCAGGGTAAATGTCCTGTCAAGCCATGTGACATCTGCGTAAATCCTGTCACGGGTTACTCCCGGTGTATCCTTTACTATGGAAATATTGTCACCTGCCAGAGCGTTAAACAGAGTGGATTTGCCTACATTAGGCCTTCCCACTATTGCTACTACTGGTTTGCTCATAAATCTGTCTCCTTCTTGTTTGTTTATGTTCCGGAGGGTAGATCACGGCTTCCACCAGATCATGTCCTCCTGTGTCTACGATTACAATTTCTGTGTTCAGTGCTTCCGAAAGTTCTTCCAGTGTCATGTCATCCAGAAAAATCTCCTCATCACCTTTCAGCATGCTGCATGGGATCAGAAGCTTCTCTCCAAGGTCAAGACCGGAAAGCTGCTCTTTCAGATCCTGCCCGGTGATCAGACCGGACACTGTGATCTTTTCACCGAAAAAACGATTCTCGATGGTTGTGACCGAAATCTGCACATTGGGATATTTCTTCTGGATCTCTTTTATATGGCGTGCGATAAAAGGCGCCGCCAGTTTTCCTGTGGCGATCCTGCCTGTCACCTTACGGTCGTCACCGGAAAGCCCCTCCAGCGTTTCTTTTACTTCTGTTTCCAGAAGCCTGAGCATTCCCACACCATTCTCAAGCTGCAGATATCCATCATATTCATCCTCACAGGGAAGCTCCCTGTCTGCCAGAATATACCATTCGTCTGAAGCATGGATAAAATGGATCCCATATTTTTCCATCATGATCTTCTGCCAGCGTTCGATCTGCCCCAGGACTTTTTCAGCATCTTCCTTATTAAAAGGTTCCAGAGGATAGAGACCTTTTCTGTATTTGGTAAGTCCTACCGGTACAACAGAAACGCTCTGAAGGATCGGCGCATAAGCAGAAAGCTTTTCAAGGCTGTATTCCAGCTCGTCTCCGTCATTGACACCCTTACACAGTACGATCTGTCCATTCATGGTGATTCCCGCATTGTACAGCATATCCACCTTATCCAGAGCCTTTCCTGCAAAGCGGTTATGCAGCATTTTACACCTGAGTTCCGGATTCATTGCCTGGAACGAAATGTTGATTGGTTCCAGATGATAGCGGATCACACGTTCAATATCCTTCTCACTCATATTGGTAAGCGTAACATAATTTCCCTGAAGGAAGGAAAGCCTGGAATCATCATCCTTAAAATACAGCGTCTCACGCATACCCGGCGGCATCTGGTCAATAAAACAGAACATACACTTATTTGAACAGGAGCGATAGTCATCCATCAGTCCTCCGTTCTCAAATTCTATTCCAAGGTCTTCCTCATATTCCTTCTCTACCTCCAGCTCCCACTCTTCGCCATCAGGCTTCTCTACCAGAAGCACCACGAGCTCTTCATTCATGAGATACCGGTAATCGAAGACATCTTCCACAGGCTGTCCGTTTACAGACACAAGTCTGTCTCCCGGCTCCAGCCCCAGCTCCTCGGCAATACTGTCGGGCAGCACCCTGGAAATCATATGCTTTCTTAATTTCATCATTATCTCCCTTTTCTATCCCGTATATAATAACAACTTTGCTCTTAAAAATCAACACTTTGAGAAAACACCTTGACTGACACGTGGGTCTGATGTTATAAATAGACTGAGAATTTTTAATGACATACACTTAGGAGGAATATTATGCCAAACATAGAATTGCTGGAAAAGTCTATGCCTGTTGCCCCGATCCGAATCGCCGCACTTGCCGGATGCCGCGAACTGGCCGAGGAGGTTGACAAAAAGCTGGTTAAATTCCGTAAAGAACTTGTAGCCGCCAAGAAATCCACCATCATCCCACAGGGATATGCAGAAAAATCTTTCCTTGTAGACTGCGAATGCCCACGTTTCGGGACCGGTGAAGGTAAAGGTTACATCAAGGAATCTGTCCGCGGAACAGACCTTTATATCATGGTAGATGTGACCAATTACAGTCTTACTTACAGCGTATGCGGTCATGAAAACCACATGTCTCCGGATGATCATTACCAGGATCTGAAGAGAATCATCTCCGCAGCCACCGGTAAAGCACACCGCATCAACGTTATCATGCCATTCCTTTACGAGGGACGTCAGCACAGACGCACTAAGAGGGAGTCTCTTGACTGTGCACTTGCACTTCGCGAGTTAAGTGCCATGGGCGTTTCCAACATCATTACTTTTGACGCTCATGACCCACGTGTACAGAACTCTATTCCGCTGAAGGGCTTTGATAACTTTTTCCCCACATACCAGTTCCTGAAGGCTCTGGTCAAAAATGTCCCTGATTTCAAGCTTGACAATGATCATCTCATGATCATCAGCCCGGATGAAGGTGCTATGTCCCGTGCTGTATACTTCTCCAATATCCTTGGAGTCGATATGGGTATGTTCTACAAACGCCGTGATTACTCCACCGTTGTCAACGGAAAGAACCCGATCGTTGCTCACGAATTCCTCGGAGATTCCGTAGAGGGCAAAGACGTTGTCATCATCGACGATATGATCTCTTCCGGAGAAAGTATGCTGGATGTTGCCCGTCAGCTTAAAGAGCGTAAAGCCGGACGTGTATTCGTCTGCACAACCTACGGTCTGTTTACAGATGGCGTAGCCAAATTTGATGAATATTACGAAAAAGGCTGGCTGGACAGAGTCATCACAACCAACCTTAACTATCGTATTCCTGAGCTTCTTGACCGTCCATACTATATCGAAGCAAATATGAGCAAATATCTTGCAAGTATCATCGATATCATCAATCATGATGTATCTGTCGAGAAGGTTCGTTCCAGCAACGAAAAGATCATGAATCTCATGAAAAAAGTCAACGAACAGTAATAAATGCTCCCAGGTTTCCACGTTTCCCGTGAGAAGCCCTGTGTGAGTAAAGAAAGAGCGGATTACAGCAGGTGCAGATGCCCGGCATTGAGATCCGCTCTTCTTTTATGCCTGCATCCAGAAAGATCCTCCTGTTCGCCTCCCACAGATTCAGCTGATATTTCCCATCTGGTTTTCTGTAAAAAAGCACATCCCAGTATTTTTCTTCAAACGCCTCTCTAAACTGATCGATCACATCTTCACTGACTTCATAGCAATCCTGACAGATAGAAGGACCAATGGCTGCATAAAGCTCTGAAGGATCTGTCTGAAATTCCTCAGTCATCTTTTCCACCGTCGCTTTACCAATCTTTCCTACAGTACCTCTCCAGCCGGAATGAGAAAGTCCCACAGCTTTATGTACCGGATCTATAAAGAAAAGTGGTACACAGTCCGCATAAAACGTTGCCAGCACCAGTCCCGGCACATTGGTGATCATTCCGTCCACATCTGTATAAGGCCTTGGTTTTGTGATCCCATTTCCTCTGTCTTCTTCCGTGACCACACGTACATTGGTGGTATGTGTCTGATCAGAGGTTACGATATCTTCCATGGAAAATCCCATAGCATCAGAAAGTCTGCGATAATTTTCCCTCACCGCAGCCTCATCATCCCCTCTTGTGAAGCTTAAGTTCATAGATTCATAAATCCCCTGGCTTACTCCTCCCAGACGGGTACTGAAGCCATGTACGATCCCGGGAAATTTCTCAAAAGCAGGATATGTAAGCCAGGTAACCTCATTCTTCTGATTTACATTCATTAGCTGTTTATCTTTATACCATTTTATTTTCATCTTATGTGACCAGTCCTTTCAACTGCAAAAATCAAAAGCATTTTTTATCCAGTGGATGTTCTCTCCATCAATTCCTACTACGTCAAAACGGCAGGGAGGCAGCTCCCGGTATCCATGGGCAATCAGATAAAACATTGCCACTTTGCTGATGATCCGCTGTTTTTCTCTCCCTACCGCTGAAAAAGGACTTCCACTCTTTCCGTTCTTTCTGTATTTCACTTCAATAAACACCAGATATCTTCCATCCTTCGCAACAAGATCGATCTCACCACTTCGGCAGCGAAAATTTCTTTCCTTGATCTGCAGCCCCTTTTCTGCCAGGAACGCTGCAGCAATTCCTTCATAATAGCTGCCCTTCTGTCTTCTATTTTCCTTCAGATAAACAAAACCTTTCTGTTTTTGATGTCGGTATCTTAAGTATTTTTATACAAAATGTGTGATAAATGTTTTTCTGTGTATCGGACTTGGTCCATATTTCCTCAGTGCTTCAATATGCGCTGCAGAACCATATCCTTTATTGGAGGCAAATCCGTATTCCGGAAGAACCTTATCATATTCTTCCATCATCCGGTCTCTGGTCACTTTGGCAACAATACTTGCTGCCGCAATGGATACACTTTTTGCATCACCTTTGATGATGGGTACCTGCGGAATCTGGATTTCCGGTATGGTAACCGCATCGTTCAAAAGCAGCTGTGGCTGTACAGAGAGCCTGCTCACTGCCTGACGCATTGCCTCATAGGTTGCCTGCAGGATATTGATCTCATCAATCCTCTCCGGACTTGCCATTCCGATTCCAACAGAAACTGCTCCCTCCAGGATCACATCGTACAATTCGTCTCTCTTCTTAGCTGTAAGCTTTTTAGAATCATTCAGCCATAAAATATTGCAGTCTTTCGGAAGGATCACCGCACAGGCGACTACCGGTCCGGCAAGAGGGCCTCTTCCCACCTCATCGATCCCACAAAGATATCCAAGATGCTCATATTCATGTTCATATTTCTTCATGCTCTCTGTACGTACACACTCATCCTCCAAAGCTTGAAGCTTTTTGTGATACTGCTGGATCAGTTTCTGTACACCGCTTCTCTCATCATTTTCATAATGACGAAAAAGGGCGTTATATTCGCCCTCCTTCGCTGACGCAAAACGCGCCTTGATATCTTTCATTGTTTCCATTACACTTCCTCCGGTCCTTTTGGAAACTCCAGAGTCACTTTTCCCAGTTTTCCGGAACGAAATTCTTCCAGCAAAAGGCGGGATGCTTTCTCATAGTCAAGCTCTTCGCCCTTTTTCAGACATCCTCTTGCTTTTGCAACTGCAGTAAGGATATCCAACGGTTTCAGCTCTTCTTCTACATTGTATCTCTCTCTGATCGCTGCCGGATAAAACTCCTGCAGATATCCGATCAGACCCAGGGCAAGTTCTTCAATATTCAGAATATCGTCCTTGATCGAACCGATATAGGCAAGACGCATTCCAACTTCCTGATCTTCAAATTTCGGCCAGAGAATTCCTGGGGTATCCAGAAGCTCCACACTTTTATTCAGACGTATCCACTGTTTTCCTTTTGTAACTCCTGGTTTATTACCGGTCTTGGCACAGGCTTTTCCTGCAAAGGTATTGATAAATGTTGATTTTCCAACATTAGGGATTCCTGCAACCATCGCACGTACCGGACGGTTTTTGATTCCTCGTCTCCGGTCTCTCTCTGTCTTTTCCTTACATGCCTCTGTGATCGCCGCAGAAACGGCCTTCATAGATCCCTTATTGCGGGAATCAATACTTACCGCATAGATTCCTTTTTCTTTGAAGTATTCCATCCAGGCACGGTTCTGTCTCTCATCGGCAAGATCTGCTTTGTTGAGAAGGATCATACGTGCCTTGTTTTTTCCCAGCTCATCAATATCCGGATTTCGGCTGGAAAGAGGAACTCTTGCATCTACAAGCTCAATGATCAGATCGATCAGCTTGATATCTTCCTGCATCTGACGCTTCGCCTTCGTCATATGGCCTGGATACCACTGTACGTTCATAATTCACCTCATTTATCTGTACTTTAATCTGTTTACTTTGATCTATTTTATAAAACCTATTTTATTTTTCGGAGAAACTGTAAACCAAACTTTCCCGATAATGTACTTCTTACTGATATTTCCGATATCGCTGAAGCGGCTGTCTTCACTGTTATTGCGATTATCACCAAGGACAAAATATTCCCCGCTTTCCAGAGTTATAGCACTATTCGCAAGTCCTCCATCTGTCATATCCTGATAAGCTCCGTTTTCTTCATAAACCTTGCCGTTGATATAGATCTTCCCGTCTTTAATCTGAACAGTCTCCCCAGGAAGGCCGATCACACGTCGGATATGCAGGGCTGCCGAATCACTGGCGCTTGTTTTAAAAACGATCACATCTCCACGTTTTGGTGAACTGATCTTATATAAAGCCCTGTTTACAAAAAACTTTTCACTTACAGAATACGTGGGTTCCATGGCACTTTCCTGCAATGTCACAGTCTGAAATGCAGAGATTGCAACCAGCACAGCAAAAACCAGGGTCACAATAATTTCAAATACCCACTTCACGATTCCTCTTGTCCTGTCATCACGAAGCTTCTCCCTTGCTTCGGAAACAGCTCTGTTTTCCTTCAGATTTTCAATATTTATCTTCTTATTTAATCCCATATTCTATCCCCTGTATGTGCTTTTACACGCATACGCACTGATGTAAAAAGAGGGACAATAGCAAATGTTATTGTCCCTGCCTCTTTACTTATGAAATTATTTTACAAGCTCTTTAACCTTAGCTGCTTTACCTACACGATCTCTCAGGTAGTTCAGTTTCGCACGGCGTACTTTACCATGACGGATAACCTCAACCTTAACTACATGTGGGGAATGAAGCGGCCATGTTTTCTCAACACCAACACCATTGGAGCTCTTTCTTACTGTGAAAGTCTCTCTTGTGCTTCCGCCCTGTCTCTTAAGTACTGTACCCTCGAAGATCTGAACACGCTCACGTGTTCCCTCTTTGATCAGCGCATGTACTCTTACTGTGTCTCCTACGCGGAACTGCGGTACTTCAGCTTTCAGCTGAGCGGACTCAATGTTCTTAATAATTTCGTTCATTTCTTTCTCTCCTTAATTATACTGGATGTTCTTAATACACATATGGTAACAGAGGACCATCTTTTATCACAACATCTGTGATTATACACTAGATAACTTCTCATTGCAAGGACTTTTTTTCCAGATTTTCGAGGGCTTTTACCAGCAAAGGACCTCATGTCCTGTTTCTGTGACAAGGACCATGATCTCCCACTGTGCCGATGGCAGTCCATCCTCTGTCCGCACTGTCCAGTCATCGATCTCATCTGTATAGATTTCATCAGATCCCATATTGACCATCGGTTCAATAGTAAAGATCATTCCTGGTACCATGAGTACACCTGAACCTTCCTTAGATGTGTAGCTTACCCATGGATCTTCATGAAACTCAAGACCTACACCATGTCCGCCAATTTCTCTCACAACTGTATAGCCGTTTTCCACTGCATGTTTGTGTACGGCACTTCCCATATTTCCGATCGGTGTCCATGGTTTTACCTGTTCAAGGCCAAGCTCTACGCATTCTTTTGTCACACGGACAAGCTTCTCCTTCTCCGGACTTACCTTCCCAATACAGAACATACGGGAGGAATCAGAAAAATATCCCTGATAAATGGTAGATACATCTACATTGACAATGTCACCTTCTTTTAAAACAATTTCTTCATCCGGGATTCCGTGGCATACTACCTCGTTGATAGATGTACATACACTTTTTGGAAAACCTTCATAATCAAGTGGTGCCGGAATTCCGCCATGACGTACTGTTTCTTCATGTACCCAGTCATCGATCTGCTGTGTCGTTACACCTGGTCTGATATGCTCTGCAACATAATCAAGAACTGCAACATTAATCTTGCAGCTCTCTTTGATCTTCTCGATCTGTGCAGGTGTCTTGATCAGATCATGGTCAAGAACTGCATACCCCTTCTTTTTCATGAGTTCCATTTTTTCATCAAATGCTTCATGACATTTTTTATATTTTTTTCCGCTTCCACACCAGCAGGGATCATTTCGTTCGATTTTCTTAGACATCTTTTTCTCCTCCTTTTCGCAACTGTATGGCTGCTTTTTCTTTTGTATTTTATATATTCAGATATGTTATATCTGTCTGTAATATTTTAACCGAATCAAGGAAGTCTCCTATGTGGTTGCGAGAAGCAATAAACTGTGGGCGGGGACTTGCATTCATCCGTTTGAATGGGAAATTATTCCGCCTGATTATCATAGCACAACTTTCTTTAGGTGAAAAGTATTCTTTGTGTTTTTGGTTTGTTTTATATAACTTTTTGCGATTTTTCAATAAAAAAAAGATCGTAATAGCTTGAACGATCTCTTTTTATTTATGTGTCTGTATTAATTATTTTTCGGTGGCTGCAGATTGTCGGTTTCCACCAGTTGCCATTATTCGCATTCGCCCAAGTGCACTGGATACTGCCGGAATAGAAATCACTACGATCGTCAGTACACCTTCCAGAAGAATATAACTGTAATTATAAATGATCGGATACAAAGCTGTCAGAGACTTCGGAAAATTATCCGGCATATAATCCATCCAGTAAAGATATCCGCCAAGTGCATGGAATGCCCCTCTTGCCAGAATTGCTATTATGTATGCTTTTAGAAGACCATGTTTTCTGGATTTTGTAAATAATCCTGAAAGTCCCATGGCTCCAAATGCCAGAATGTAATCACAGCATACCTGAAAAAATGAAAGGACATATGGCTCCTGGAGGAACTGAAAAATCCCATATACAAGGCCGGTAAGAATTCCTACCTTAATGCCATACCAGTAACCGATCAGAACAATAAACAGCATACTGAACAAGGTCACAGATCCGCCAAATGGCAGTTTAAATATCTTAATGTAGGAGGTTACATATGCAAGTGCCAATGCTACTGCACAGGTAACCAGCTGCTGTGTGGTAAATTTTAATACAGATGTGTTTTTCTGAAGTAATACTGCTATCAGAATTATCAAAATCAGGACTGCAATAACAGATACGACATATCCTGCCGTTGTTAGACCGCCTTCGGCAGTCACAAGAAAATTAAACATACTCTTTTCTTTCCTCCTTACGATGAAATTACCCCAATCAAGTTCAAAGATCGAAGCCTACACCTCCTCACAGTCTGGTCAGGCTCCTTTGGTCTTACCTATTGTAGCATATGGAAAAGGAGATGTAAATGGTGGGAGATGTATGATCATATACAACAAAATCAGGAGAAAAATCCATGTACTGATTTTTCTCCTGATTTCCTCTTTCCCTTTGTACCTTAAAAACTACATACATGCTTGTTGATGGTTAATCATTTTGTTGAATCAATTCTAACCTGCGTACCGATTCACCTTTTTTCACGGGGCTCGCAGCTAAAGCTGCATCGCCTGTTCTTTAGGCTACTCCAGCGGGGGTCATCTCACGACTCCGTCGTTCGATGTCATT